>NZ_KB897847.1:0-70709 GCF_000377185.1 Rhizobium sp. 42MFCr.1 | reverse complement strand
ATCCTTGGACGAACGGCCAGGCCGAGCGGATGAATCGAACCATCAAGGACGCCACCGTCAAGGTCTACCATTATGACGACCTGGAAAGTCTCAAGGCCCATGTCTTGGCCTTCGTCACTGCTTACAACTTCGCCAAACACCTCAAGGCGCTCCGATGGCGAACGCCCTATCAAGCAATCTGCAACGCCTGGACAAGGGACCCGTCAATCTTCAAAATCAATCCGCACCATCTCATTCCGGGACCACACACCTAGAGCCTTTCGGCTCTAATCGCGTTGCGCCGCTGCTTCAGCCAGGCTGCGGAACGGGAATTTGCGCCCGCACTCACACTTGATCATGGAAGTTTCCTGATGGTTGGACGCGCGCTGGATGAAGAAGCCGCGCGGTAGTTGATCGACGCTAAAGCCCGGATGCTTGCGCTTCGGATCATCCGTCTCGGACGCTTCCGCAAAGCCGGCGTTGCCGCATTGCGGGCAGGTCAGTTTCTTCGAGAATCGATCGCGTAGTGCCATGTTTATCTTCCAATGTCGTCCGAGCCGTCTTCTTACAGACGATCCTCCACAGACGGAAGGCCACAGGCGTTGAAAGCAGCGATGCAAGCGCACCGCTTCGGCCTAAGTTATTCTTTTGGTTGACTGTAACCGCCGATTGGCGTCATTTGATGGCGCAGAGTTTTGATTGCAGAGACATGTGGATGCGTACGCTCGTTTTAGCTCTCGCGCTTGCCGCGCTATCAATCGGCCTCTCGGCCTGCCAAACAATGACGCCGGAAGAGCGGCGCGCCGCCGACGAGGCTCAATGCTTACGCTATGGCTTCCGGCGCGGCACGGAGGGCTTCGCGACCTGCATGCAGCGCATCGATCTCTATCGCCGTGCCCAGGCGCGTTACGACAGCGATATGCTCATGTTGCAGATGTCCTATGATCTCGACCGTCCTTACTACGGTCGCGGATACGGGCGCCATTGGTAATCACCGCCTGCGCGGCGGCAAGCCGGGCAATCGGCACGCGGAAGGGTGAACAGGACACGTAGTCCAATCCGATTTCCTCGCAGAAATGGATGGATACCGGATCGCCGCCATGTTCGCCGCAAATCCCGAGCTTCATGTCATTGCGCGTGCGCCGACCGCGTTCGGCGGCAATGCGGATCAACTCCCCGACACCGTCGAAATCCAGCGAAATGAAGGGATCGTGCTCGATGATCCCCTTGCGCTGATAGGTCGGAATAAAGGCGGATGCATCGTCGCGCGAGATGCCGAAGGTTGTCTGCGTCAGGTCGTTGGTGCCGAAGGAGAAGAACTCCGCCGCTTCGGCGATGATATGGGCCCTGAGGGCTGCACGCGGCAGTTCGATCATCGTGCCGACCAGGTAGTCGATCCGCATGCCGGCCTCCGCCATGACGTCCCCGGCGATGGCGTCGATGCGCTCCTTGACGTAGTCCAGCTCGGAGCGCAACCCAACCAGGGGCACCATGATCTCGGGCACGACGGCAGCACCCGTTTCATGGGCTGCCGCGACCGCCGCCTCGAAAATGGCGCGCGCCTGCATCTCGACAATTTCAGGGTAGGAAATCGCCAGTCGGCAGCCGCGATGGCCGAGCATCGGATTGAACTCATGCAGCGCATCGACGCGCTGGCGCAGTGCTGCAGCGTCCATGCCCATTGCGGCGGAAACGTCGGCGATCTCCTCGTCCGTCTTCGGCAGGAATTCGTGCAGCGGCGGATCGAGCAGACGGATCGTCACCGGCAGGCCGTGCATGACGTTGAACAGGCTGGTGAAATCGTGGCGCTGGACCGGCAGCAGGCTATCAAGAGCGGCGCGGCGGCCGGTTTCATCCTCCGCCAGGATCATCTCGCGCATCAGATGAATGCGGTCGCCCTCGAAGAACATGTGCTCGGTGCGGCAAAGGCCGATGCCCTCGGCACCGAAGGAGCGAGCCGCGCGCGCATCAGCCGGCGTATCGGCATTGGTGCGCACGGTCATGCGCCGCGCCCGATCGGCCCATTGCATGATGCGCCCGAAATCGCCGGAGAGCTCCGGCTGGATCATCTGCACGTCACCCTTCAACACCTGCCCGGCCGAACCGTCGATGGTGATGACGTCGCCCTTCTTCAGCGTGACGCCGACGCCGATCAGCCGCTCGTTGCGGGCGTCGATGCGCATGCCACCAGCGCCGACCACGCAGGGGATGCCCATGCCGCGTGCGACAACGGCGGCATGGCTGGTCATGCCGCCACGTGTCGTCAGAATGCCCTCGGCCGCGTGCATGCCGTGGATGTCTTCTGGACTGGTCTCGACACGCAGCAGGATAACCTTGCGCCCCTCCTCGGACGCTGTCACGGCCTCCTCGGCGGTGAAGACGATCTCGCCGGTCGCCGCGCCGGGCGAGGCCGGCAGGCCGGTGCCGATGATCTCGCGGGTAACACGCGGGTCAATCGTCGGGTGCAGGAGCTGGTCCAGTGACGAAGGTTCGATGCGAAGCACCGCTTCTTCTTCGGTGATGAGTTTCTCATCTACCATGTCGACGGCGATCTTCATCGCAGCGCGCGTCGAGCGCTTGCCCGCGCGGGTCTGCAGCATCCAGAGCTTTCCGCGCTCGATGGTGAACTCGATGTCCTGCATCTCGCGATAATGCGTTTCAAGCTCGGAACAGATGCCTGACAGCTCCTTGAAGGCATCCGGCATCAGCTTTTCCATCGACGGTCGTTCGGAACCGGAGCTGATGCGTCCCTCCTCGGTAATGCTCTGCGGCGTGCGGATGCCGGCAACCACATCCTCGCCCTGCGCATTGACGAGGAATTCGCCATAGAGCGATTTATTGCCCGTCGACGGATTGCGCGTGAAGGCAACACCGGTCGCGGACGAATTACCGTGGTTTCCGAAGACCATCGCCTGGATGTTGACCGCCGTGCCCCAGCCTTCGGGAATATTGTGAAGCTGGCGATAGGTGACTGCGCGGACGCTCATCCAGCTGGCGAAGACGGCGCCTACAGCGCCCCATAGCTGCACCTCGGGATCTTGAGGAAACTCCTCGCCCAGCTCCTCCTCAATCAGGCTCTTGTAGAGCGAGACCACGTGCTGCCATTCGTTGGCGGTCAGTTCGGTATCAAACTCATAGCCGAGCCGCGCCTTCTCGTCCTCGAGGATCTCCTCGAACACCTCGTGATCGAGACGCATGACGACGTCGGCATACATCTGGATGAAACGGCGGTAGCTATCCCAGGCGAACCGTGCGTCGCCGGCATCGTGGCCGAGCGCTTGTACGGTTTCATCGTTGAGGCCGAGATTGAGGACGGTGTCCATCATCCCCGGCATCGAAACGCGCGCTCCCGAGCGCACGGACAAGAGCAGCGGCCGATCGCCCGCGCCGAACCGCCGGCCGGTAATTTCTTCGATCCCTTGAATGCCCGCGCGGACCTGTGCCTTCAGCTCTTCTGCAATCTGCCGTCCGTTCTTGTAGTAGGCAGAGCAGGCGCCGGCGATGATCGTCAGACCAGGAGGGACAGGCAGACCCAGGTTGCACATTTCCGCGAGGTTTGCGCCTTTGCCGCCCAAACGCTCGCCCTCAAGGGCACTACCCTCTGCCTGACCATTGCCAAATGTATAGACCCACTTGGTCATATTCCCCCCAACACCAAATCCGGATCAACTTAATCCCTTGGTGTTGAAATGAAAATCGACAAATGCGGCCGAAATGTTGCGGCGCACAATAACTGCGACAGACTGAAGCGATTGAGGGGAGAAAAAGCTTTGCGGGACTGCAACAAAGTCCCGCAAAGCCTTATGTCCGTCCAGCCAGGAAAACCGGACGGGGGGTTCCGTCCATACGGACTGTCAGAGCCAAAACCATATTGCTCCGAGCGCGTCGCGCAGGAAACCATGCAGCCGATACCTTTTCGCGGTAATTCGGCGACACCATGAAGGAATCTCTAATACAAGATCGGTAGGAAAACATTACCTGAATGGCGGAGTCAGCCCATTCTGGCAGACTTTTTTTGGGCTTTTCCCAGCCTTTGGCTCAGGCAATCTCGCGCAGTTGTTCGGCGGTCTGAAGATCGACCGACACGAGCTGCGATACCCCCTGCTCCGCCATCGTCACGCCGAACAGCCTGTTCATGCGCGCCATGGTGATCGGATTATGTGTGATGATGACGAAACGCGTCTCGGTGGAGGCGGCCATTTCGTCCATCAGGTTGCAATAGCGCTCGACATTGTGGTCATCGAGCGGGGCGTCCACTTCGTCCAGCACGCAGATCGGGGCCGGATTGGTCAGGAAGACGGCAAAGATCAGTGCCATTGCCGTCAGCGCCTGCTCGCCGCCCGAAAGGAGCGTCATCGTCTGCGGCTTCTTGCCCGGCGGACGGGCGAGAATTTCCAGGCCTGCCTCGAGCGGATCATCGGATTCGATCAGTTGCAGTTCGGCCGTTCCTCCGCCGAAAAGATGGGTGAAAAGGCGCTGGAACTGGCCGTTGACCACGTCGAACGCGGCGAGCAGGCGCTCGCGACCCTCGCGATTGAGGCTCTGGATCGCGCCACGCAACTTGCGGATCGCATCGATCACGTCGTCGCGTTCCTTGATCAGCGCCTCGAGCTTCCCGCTCAGTTCCTTCTGTTCTTCCTCGGCGCGCAGGTTCACGGCGCCAAGGCGCTCGCGCTCCATCTTGAGGCGTTCGAGTTCGCGCTCGACCTCGCGAAGATCGGGTGCTGCCTGCAGCGACTCAAGTCCGGCAAGCCGAAGCGCCTCGTGCGGCGCAACGTTTAGCGCCTCACGAATTCGGGCCTCGGTTTCCTGTCGCTTTTCGCGCGCCGAGACTAGCCGCTCTTCGGCGCGACCGCGGCGCTCGCGGCTTTCGGCGAGTTCGGAAAGCGCTGTCGCCGCCTTGCGGTCGGCGTCACGCTGGACGAGCTCGGCTTCAGCAAGCACATCGGCCGCGTGGCGACGTGCTTCCTCGGCCTTCTGGAGTTCGATCAAGAGCGCGCGGCGCTTGTCGTCGAACTCATCGGGCGCCATTTCGAGCTCAGACGCTTCCTCCCGCGCCTCCTCCTCGCGGTCGCGAAGTGTCGCGATGTGGTCCTCGGCGCTGGCAGCGCGCTGGCGCCAGGTCTCGCGCTCCTGCCCGATGGCAATGATGCGGCGCTGACGGGCTTCGTTCTCGCGGTTCAGGCTTTCATGGCGTGCCCGCGCTTCTGCAAGTGCGCCACGATCGGTCGCGACTTCCGCCTGCTGCGCTCGAAGCCGTACGTCGATCGCCGTCAAATCAGGGGCGTCTTCCAACTCGATCCGAGCGTTCTCTTCCTGGATCGAGAGATCTTCAAGCTGGATCTGAAGCTGGCTGACAGATTCTGTAATGACATCACGGCGGCGGATGAGATCGCCAGAGGCCCGCTCGGCCGCTGCCAGCGCTTCGCGCGCCTCGGCGAGTTGCCGCGCGGATATACGGCTCTTCTCGCGCGCCTCGGCGAGGCGCTGTTCCTGAAGTCGGATGGCATCGGCCGCACTCGCCAGGCGTTCCTCCGCTTCATCAAGTATGTCGCGGGCAAGCGCGGCTTCGCTTTCCAGTTCGGCGAGCCGGTTCTTCTGTGCCAGCCGGAGTGCCGCCGCACTCGGCGCATCCGCGCCGGTGACATGGCCGTCCCATCGATAGACGGCGCCCTCCTTGGTCACCAGGCGTTGGCCTGGCTTGAGGTCCCTCATCAGGGTTGCCGCATCCGAACCGGAGACGAGGCCGATCTGCTTCAGGCGGCGCATCAGTGCGGCAGGAGCGCGCACATGGTCGATCAGCGGCGTCGCGCCAGCCGGCAATGCCGGGTCGGCGGCACCGTCACCATGGCCGGACCAATGCACCGGCGCCTTCGGATCGAGCGGGGATTCGATGTCGTCGCCAAGGGCCGCACCGAGCGCCGTCTCAAAGCCGCGATCGACGCGAAGTTCATCGGCAACGGGTGCAAATTCGCCTGCCGCGGCACCGACAGCCAGCATGCGCGAAATGGTCCGGGCTTCCGTTTCGATGGCGTTCAGCTTCGCACGCGCCTGATCGACAGGCGATCGGGAAAGAGCCTCGGTCTGGCGCGCAGCGGCCAAGGCCTGCTCGACGCCCTGGATTGCGGCTTCCGCCTCGGCAAGAGCCTGCTCGCCCGCCTCGACCACGTCCCGCTTCTCGTCCGGATCGGGCAGGCTGGAAATCTTCTCCCCGATGGCCGACAGCTCGCGGTTGGCCTCATCCATCTGCCGTTCAAGGCGCATTTTGCGATCGGCAAGGTCGCGAATGGCGCGCTCGAGCTGGTTGCGCCCGGCTGCAGCCTCGGCGCGTTCGGCTGTCAACGCGGTAAAAGTGCGCTCACTGTCGGCGAGCTTTGCGGCAGCCTCCTCGAAGGCCTCGCGTGTCTCCTCGGCAAAACGGCCGGAATCGGCAAGGATCTCAGTGATCTCGCTCTCTTCGGCATCCAGCCGCGCCAGGATTTCGGCGTTATCGGCAACCAGCCGCTCCTCGCGGCGGATATCCTCGCCGAGCTGCGCAAGACGGCGGGTCAGTTCGTCACGACGGCGCAGGATGCGGTTGGCATCCTCCTCGAGCTGGGTCTTGGCGATCTGCAGGCGCTGCAACGCGGCAGCGGCGCGTGCTTCGGCGTCCCGCAATTCCGGCAGCTTCAGGCTTGTAATGCCCTGAACCTTGGCGGCCTCCATCTGCATCTGCGCCTTTTCGGCGACGACGACGGTGGCCTGATTGAGCGCGCTATCGGCCTCGGCTTCGGCCTCCTTGGCCTGAACCCAGCGGATGTGCAGAAGCAGCGCCTCGCGGGCGCGTATATCCGCGGACAGCGACTTGAAACGGCTTGCCTGGCGGGCCTGACGCTTCAGGCTCTCGATCTGGCTCTCCAGTTGAGAAGTCACGTCGTCGAGACGTTCGAGATTGCTTTCGGCGGCACGCAGGCGAAGCTCGGCTTCGTGACGGCGCGAATGCAGGCCAGATATGCCGGCTGCCTCTTCAAGCAACTGGCGGCGGGCCTGCGGCTTTGCCGAGATCAACTCGCCGATCCGTCCTTGCCCGACCATGGACGGCGAACGGGCGCCGGTGGAGGCGTCAGCAAAGAGAAGCTGCACGTCCTTGGCGCGGCTTTCCTTGCCGTTGATGCGGTAGATCGATCCCTGCTCCCGCTCGATGCGGCGCGTGACCTGGATCTCGTCGCTGTCGTTGAAGGCAGCGGGCGCCGTACGCTCGGCATTGTCGAGATAGAGTGCTACTTCAGCCGTGTTGCGGGCGGGACGATTGCCGGAGCCGGAGAAGATGACATCGTCCATGCCGGACGCGCGCATGTTCTTGTAGGAATTCTCGCCCATCACCCAGCGCAGCGCTTCGACGAGGTTCGACTTGCCGCAGCCGTTCGGGCCGACGATACCGGTCAGTCCGCGCTCGATGATGAATTCGGTGGGTTCGACGAAGGACTTGAAGCCGACGACGCGAAGCTTGTTGAACTTCATGCCGCGTCCCCGCGCCTGATAAAGCAAAAGACGGGCGTACGGCTTCCGCCGTCGCCCGTCGATCGGATACGGTTCAGATTAGAGCAGGCTGTCGATAAGGGCCGACATGGTGTCAACCGTCATGTCTCCAGAAAAGCGCTTGCCGTTGATGAGGAACGTCGGCGTGGCATTGACGCCAAACTCCTTGGAACCTCGTTCCCGCGTTGCGTTCACTTCATCCAGCAGCTTCTGGTTCGTCAAGCACTTCGTGAAACTATCCTCAGTAAATCCAGCAAGTTTGGCCATCTGCAGCAGTGCAGCGCGGCCATCATCGGCAGCGGCCCAGGTCTGCTGCTGCTTGAAGAGCATGGATACCATCGCGAAATACTGTTCCGGCGTGCTCATTTCTTCCGGCTTCTGCGGATTGCAGCGGGCCAGCATGAAGGCGGCAGCGGCGCGCGGATCAAAGGGGAATTCGCGGATCATGAAGCGGACCTTACCGGTGTCGACATACTTCTTCCTGATCGCGTCGAAGGTCGTCGTGTGGAAGTGAGCGCAGTGCGGGCAGGTCATCGACATGTATTCGACGATCGTTACCGGGGCGTCTTCCTTGCCAAGCACCATTTCCGGCAGCGGGCCCGGCTTCAGCACGGCGGCCATGTCGACCTCGCCATCGGGCTGAGGCACTTCGACAGCGGCATGCGCGCTACTGAAAACCGCCAGGGTCGCGGTCGCGGCAGCCACGCCGCCCAGAAGCTGGCGTTTCGTCAGTTGCATTTCAGAAATCGGCATGAAGGTCCCCATAAATGAGAGTAATGGCTGTGAGTCCGATATAGCGCCTCGAAGTCCTGAACAAGACACGGCTCGCGAACTTTCTTCAAAGAATTGTGACCTTGGTTGGACAGCCCGATTAAATTGCGGACAGAATTGCCGCGCCAACACTTGCAAGGCGTTAGCGACCGCGCTTGCCCAGCACGGCCGTGCCGAGCCGCTTCACGGCTTCGCGCAGCTTATCGCCCTCGATCCCCTCCATCATATCCTCCAGCTTTGCCGCAGCCGCCCCCTTCAAGGGAGGAGGCGTGCGGGAGCGCTTCACCGCCGGATAGACGGGTTTCTGGACGATACGGATCTGGTGGACGGCGGCAAATCCGAAGAAGCTGTTGACGCGCTGGATCAACTCGCCTTGCGCATGGGTCAGGAACAGCGCGCGGGCGCCCTCGCAGGCAATCGTGAGCACACCGGGCCGAAAGCTGCCCTCGTCGTTGCCGCGCGCCCAGGCGATCTTTTCCGGACGCGTGCAATCGGCGAACTCCGCACCGGCGATTTCATCCCACGAGCCAAGCAGCGCAGTGTTGATTCCGGCACGGCGCGCCAGCACGGGATCGATCAGCCCGTTGGCCAATTCGGAGATCTGCTTTTCACCTTTGCGTGGATAACTCATCGAAACCTTCAGATCGCCCTGCGTTCAGGCACCACTGCCTTGATCGCGCGGCATTGCTTCGCCAAGTATAGGGCACTTCCCCTCACGACGGCAAATGATGACATCGACGACACTGGACGCGCCTGCCGCCAAGCCCCTTCTCGACTGGTACGACCGCCACCATCGCGATCTGCCATGGCGCGTCTCGCCGCCGATGGCGGCGCGCGGCATCAAGGCCGATCCCTATCACGTCTGGCTTTCCGAGGTGATGCTGCAGCAGACGACGGTGCCGGCGGTGAAACCCTACTTCGCCAATTTCCTGGCACGCTGGCCGAGCGTGCGTGACCTCGCCGATGCCGCCAGCGAAGACGTTATGGCGGCCTGGGCCGGGCTTGGATACTACGCCCGCGCCCGCAACCTCAAGAAATGCGCGGAGGCCGTCGCGTCCGATCATAACGGCATCTTTCCAGATACCGAGGAGGGGCTGAAGTCGCTTCCCGGCATCGGGGACTATACGGCGGCCGCGGTGGCGGCGATAGCCTTCAACCGGCAGGCAGCCGTGATGGATGGCAACGTCGAGCGGGTGATCTCGCGCCTTTACGCGATCGCTACGCCCCTACCCGCTGCCAAACCATTGATGAAACAGAAGGTGGCTCTGCTGACGCCGCAGGATCGGCCCGGCGACTTTGCGCAGGCAATGATGGATCTCGGCGCCACGATCTGTACGCCGAAGCGGCCCGCCTGTTCGCTCTGTCCCTTCAGGGGATCCTGCGAGGCGCTGCGCCTGCACGATCCCGAGCGCTTTCCGGTCAAGGCAGCCACGAAGGAAAAGCCGATCCGTCAGGGCGCAGCCTTTATCGCGGTCACGGCGGATGGCGACCTCATGTTGCGGCGGCGCATCGAGAGCGGCCTGCTCGGCGGCATGACGGAAGTGCCGACGACCAATTGGACGGCGCGGCAGGACGGGGAAAGCTCGGCCGATGCTGCGCCTTTCCCGGCTGCCTGGGAGCCTTGCGGGACCGTCACCCACGTCTTCACCCATTTCGAGCTCAGGCTCTCGATCTACCGCGTCGCGATCCCCTCGCGAATTCAAGTGGATAACGGTTGGTGGGAGCCGGTTACAAATCTAGACTCGCAGGCACTGCCGACCGTCATGAAAAAAGCAATCACCGCGGCTATCCCGCTCGCGTTCAAACATGCCAAGGATTAATCGATGCCCATCGACCATATTGTTTTCGACATCGGAAAAGTTCTCATCCATTACGATCCGAATATTCCGTTCAGCCGCCTCATTCCCGATGAGGCCGAACGCAAGTGGTTTTTCGAGAATGTCTGCACTCATGACTGGAACGTCGAGCAGGATCGCGGCCGCACCTGGGAGGAAGCTGAAGCCCTGCTGATCGAGGTTCATCCGGATCGCGAGGAGCATATCCGGGCCTTCCGCAAATACTGGCACGAGATGGTCCCCCACTCCTACGACGACAGCGTCACCATCATGGAAGGCCTGATTGCCGATGGCCAGGACGTGACGATGCTGACGAACTTCGCTTCCGACACCTTCCGCGAAGCGCAGGTCCGCTTTCCGTTCCTGACGAAGCCGCGCGGCGTTACCGTTTCCGGCGACGTCGGTCTCATCAAGCCCGACATTGCGATCTACGAAACACACGCCAAGAGCTTCGGCCTCAATCCGGCGGCGACAATCTTCATCGATGACTCCGCCCCCAACGTCGATGGCGCCAAGGCGGCCGGCTGGGATGCGGTTCTCTTCACCGGCGCCGACAAGCTGCGCGCCGATCTTGCAGCGCGCGGCGTGAGGCTCTGACGATGGCATTCGATCCGGTTGAGGAAATCAAACGTTTTCACGGCGCGATCAACGCGCTCGACTTCGATATGATCGAGGACTATTTCGCGGACGACGCGACCTATGTCTCGAACGGGGTCGGAAGCCTGTCGGGGCGGGCTGAGATCATGGTCGCCTTCCGCAAGTATTTCGAGGACTACCCGGACCAGACGGCAATCAACACGCTGGTCGAGAAGGTCAGCCCGAATGCCGGCCGCGCCGTGTGGTCCGTTCGCGCAACGCACAGCAAGACGGGCAAGCCACTCGTCCGGGAAGGCGAAGAGACGATCACCTTCAACGACGACGGTCGTGTCACTCACGTCCAGGTAACGGACTATCAGGCGTTTTGAAAGAACGCTGCGGAAAGATAAAAAGCGAGCACGAAGAAGAGCCACAGGTCGGAGAACATCGCGATCTTCCTCGACCTGTTTTTCGGCCGCTCGAGAAGATGCTTCAGACCGGCGAGCCCGTAGAAAAGGCAGGCGGTGATCGCTGCCGGGACAATCCACCGCGGCTCGAAGAGGCTGAATATGCCAAGCATGCCGATCGAGAGATTGCCGAAGCCGATCTCCTGCACCAATGCCTGCGCCTTGTGATCGGTGACACCGAAGATCGTCTCCGCAGTGAAGGCCGGGTTGATGATCTGCTTCAGGCTTGCCACGAGCAGTCGCAGGCCGACGCCCCAAAAGACGAACCATTTCCCGACGAGGAAGACGACGTTGGCGTCCGCGCTCCAATGGGCTTCGGCGGCAACCGAACCCAGCGGCAGGACAAGCATCAGCAACAGTATGATCGCAAGATACATGGCGGGGTCCTTGCCTCTTTCGGATCATCAGCCGCCGATACATGACACGGAATTGCGCTGCCGCGCGAGCCAAAATGAAGAGCGCCCGGGGTGTTGATCCCGGGCGCCAGGCCTTCTTCCGTAACTGGAGGTACAAAACACCGGAAGAAGGGAGTCTCGATCAGGTCGAGGCGCGCGTCATTCCGCCTTTGCCAGATCACTGCGGATCACGGACCGCAATTCGTCGATCGGGCGCAGGGACTGCCCGTCGTCGAAGTGCCAGAATGTCCATCCGTTGCATGCATCAAGGCCCTGAACCTTTGCCCCAAGGCGATGAATGGAGCCGGCCTCGCCACCGGAGGCGACCGTGCCGTCAGCACGAACGATCGCACTGTAGCGACGGCGCGCATCAGTCAGCACCTGGCCGGGCTTGATCAGGCCGCTTTCGACCAGCACGTTGAACGCCACGCGGACTTCCTGCTTTTTGCCGGTCATGACGGTGAGTTCAGCCTTGCCCAGCGGCTCCACCGCTTCGATGCGGGCGGAGGCCGCGTCGATGTAGTCCTGCTCGCGCTCGATGCCGACGAAGTGGCGGCCGAGGCGCTTGGCGACGGCGCCCGTCGTGCCCGAGCCGAAGAACGGGTCAAGGATGATGTCACCGGGCTTCGAGGAAGCCATGATGACGCGGGCAAGCAGCGCTTCCGGCTTCTGCGTCGGGTGCACCTTCTTGCCGTCGTCGCCCTTCAGGCGCTCGTTGCCGCTGCAGATCGGAAACAGCCAGTCGGAACGCATCTGCACGTCGTCGTTGGCAGCCTTCATGGCGTCGTAGTTGAAGGTGTAACCCTTGGCCTTGGCGTTCGGGCTCGCCCAGATCATCGTCTCGTGCGCGTTCTGGAAACGACGGCCCTTGAAGTTCGGCATCGGGTTGGTCTTGCGCCAAACGATGTCGTTCAGGATCCAGAAGTTCAGATCCTGCAGCGTGGCGCCGACGCGGAAGATATTGTGATAGGAGCCGATCACCCAGATCGTGCCCGTCGGCTTCAGGACTCGGCGGCACGCGAGCAGCCAGGCGCGGGTGAAGGCGTCATAGGCTTCGAACGACGCGAACTGATCCCACTCGTCATCGACGGCATCGACCAGCGATTGATCGGGACGATGCAGCGTGCCGCCAAGCTGCAGATTGTACGGCGGATCGGCGAAAATTACGTCTACGGAGTGGTTCGGCAGGGCTTCAAGGGCAGCAACGCAATCGCCCTTGATGATCGTGTCGATCCAGGAGTCCGGCTTTGCGGAGGCCTTGAGATCGGCAAGCGGAAATACTGACGCCATCTGGAAACTCGCTCATACACATTACGCTTTTTACTGTCTGTTATGGTTACTCAGTTTGGTTACCAAAGCCTGAAGGCATGAGCGATTTCGGGAAAATAAGTCGCAGGCGCTTTGGCGCCGAAGGAGTTGGGCAGCGGCCCCTGCCCTTACGGCTGCTCTCGTTAGGCCGCCACGTCGTGCACCTTGCGGCTATCCGCCGGCGCTTCGCCGCGGTCATTCATGCCGTAGTCGCGGACGATGTGGCCGATGCGCAGCCGATAGTCCGCGAAGACGCCGTTGCGGCCGGCGTGCTGGGCGGCGCGGTGCGCCTCCAGGTTTCTCCACGTCTTCACAGCCTCCTCGTCACGCCAGAAGGAAAGCGAAAGCAGCTTGCCACGATTGGTGAGGCTTTCGAAGCGCTCGATCGAGATGAAGCCGTCGATCTTTTCCAGTTCACCGCGAAGCTCGCCGGCGAGATCGAGATAGGTGTGGCGTTCGCCCATGAAGGGCAGGACTTCGAAGATAACAGCGATCATGGCATCACCAGCTTTGCATGAGGAAGGGAAGTGTTTTTGAGGAAGATACGATCTTCCTTGAGAATGAAACGTTCGCGTTTGGCGAACTCGTAGTTTTCCTTGCCGAGCGTATCGGCGGCAAGACGGGCGCGATAGGCCTCGTAGGCGACGAGGCTTTCGATATTGTACACGCCGTAAGCCGTCGTGGCCGAACCCTCATGCGGTGCGAAATAGCCGATCAGGTCTGCACCGTTGCGCGGGATCGCCTGGCCCCAGTTGCGGGCATACTCGGCAAAGGCTTCCTTCTTGAACGGATCGATCTCGTAGCGGATGAAGCAAGTAATCATCGTGGTCTCCTTGTTGTCTGGAGATAGTTTTCGCACATTGTCCGACGACGATGCTTCGGTTATGATCGAAGTATGAAGGAAGGACCTGATATAGCTCAGATCGGCGCACTGATCGGCGACCCCGCCCGCGCCAACATGCTGACTGCATTGATGGGCGGCAAGGCGCTGACGGCGACCGAGCTTGCAGCGGCGGGCGGTGTTACCGTGCAGACGGCGAGCACGCACCTTGCCAAGCTGGAAGCGGGCAATCTGCTCGTGCAGCGCAAACAGGGCCGCCATCGCTATTTCACGCTGGCGGATGACAGCGTCGGCAAGTTCCTGGAGAGCATCATGGGCTTTGCGTCAGGGCGCGGCCATCTGCGCCATAAGCCAGGGCCAAAGGAACCGGCATTGCGCAAGGCCCGCATCTGCTACGATCACCTCGCCGGCGACTACGGCGTTCGCATGCTCGACAGCCTGATTGCCAAGGGAGCGATCGATGCCATGGGCGACGGTCTTGCCCTGACGGAGAGCGGCGAAACCGAGCTCAAAACTATCGGAATCGACGTCCACGCCCTGAAATCGTCGCGTCGGCCGCTCTGCCGCTCCTGTCTGGATTGGAGTGAACGGCGGGCGCACCTCGCCGGCAGCCTCGGCAAGGCCCTGCTTTCGAATTTCCTCGAGAAGGGCTGGGCCCGCCGCACGGCGGAAAGCCGCTCCGTGGTCTTTTCCCCGGAAGGCGAACGGCAGTTTCTTGCACTGTTTCCAGCCACCAAATAGCCGCGAACACCCGTAAAATCGAAGCCGCCCGCGACACGCAATCCAGCCATGCCCCGCTGTCGGTTGAGCTTCTGCGAGGCATCGTGTAAAGGGGCATCATCCCAAACAAGGCGTGAGTAAATGGAAGGCTTCGACCTCATTATCTTCGACTGCGACGGCGTTCTGGTCGATTCGGAAATCATCGCTGCGGATGTCGAATCCAAGCTTCTCACCGAAGCAGGCTATCCGATCAGCATCGAGGAAATGGGCGAACGCTTCGCCGGCATGACGTGGCAGAATATTCTCTTCCAGGTCGAGCGCGAGGCCAGCATCCCGATATCAGCCTCGCTGCTCGACAAGTCCGAGAAGCTCCTCGATATGCGCCTGGAGCAAGACGTGCAGGCGATAGCGGGCGTCGAAGCCGCTCTTTCGCGTCTGAATCTGAAGCGCTGCATCTGCTCCAACTCCAGCACCGCGCGCCTCGACATGATGCTTGGCAAAGTTGGCCTGAAGCGCCTCTTCGCGCCCCACATCTTCTCGGCAAAGGATCTCGGGGCCGATCGCGTGAAGCCGAAGCCGGATATCTTCCTGCACGGCGCCAAGCAGATGGGCGTTTCGACCGAGCGTGTTGTTGTGGTTGAAGACTCCGTTCACGGCATCCACGCCGCACGCGCAGCAGGCATGCGAGTCATCGGCTTTACCGGTGCCTCGCACACCTATCCGTCACATGCCGACAAGCTGACCGATGCCGGCGCTGAAACCGTCATCTCCCGCATGAACGATCTGCCCGGCGTCGTCGCCGCGCTCGCCGAGTGGGAAGGCGCAGTGTAACTCCGGTTACTCTCGAGCAGCAGCCGCCGGAACAGTCCTCATTTGAAGTTCAGCTCCAAGATCGGTCGCAGAGTCGAAACTCTGCGACCGATCTTGCTATGGGGACCGGGGGCCCCGCATAGCACCGCGACAAAACGAACTCATTCAGCTATCAAAGTACTTGTCTGTGTCTGAATGCTGGTTGTCTCGCATGACTATTTCCGTGGAATTGTGCACCCATCCCGAACTCGACGATCGGATTTCCATCCTCAGGGCGGGCGAAGAGGTTGACGCCGTCTTCGTCCGCACAGAGAGATTCAACGTCCTCGTCGACACTCTCGGAACGCCTGAGTTATGCCGGATGGCATTGGAGTTGCTTGACGACGACATGCGCGCTCGTCCTCTCATCGTTGTCAATTCCCACATGGACTGGGATCACTTCTGGGGCAACGCCGCGATTGCCGGCAAGGCCCCGATCATTGCCCACACGGCTGCGCGTGCACGTCTGAGCGACACTTCCTGCTGTCAAGTTCTGGACGAGAAGATGCGTGAGGAGCCGCGGTTCCGAAACGTCGAACTCATCGCGCCCGATATCACCTTTTCAGATTCGATGGCCCTTCATGGCGGCGACCTCACTCTGGAGCTCATCCACACACCGGGGCACACGCCTGACCATGTTGCCATCTGGATTCCGGAGATCCGTGTCTGCCTGGCTGTCGACGCCGTCGAGACGCCCATTCCGGAGGTCTGGAGTAAAAGCTCCGACGACCTTCGGCTGATCTGTTCATCGCTCGAACGGATCCGCGACTTGCACCCCAAGTTCGTCATCCCCGCACATGGAGGGACGATCTCGCCGTCCACTGTTGACGACAACCTGTCTTATTTCCGAGCACTGGCGGCCCGGGTCGAAAACCTAAGCGCGACTGAACTCGCAGACCCGGAATTGGGAAAATTGGTGAGCCTTCGACTTCAGGATTTCGTGGCCATCCCGGCCGACATGTCGCCGGAAGCGGTGGCATTCTACGAGACGTTTCACGAAACCAATCTCGGGGCGATGATTCAAGCACGCCTGGAAGGGTTGAACGTCGCATGAGAGCCACGGCCTTGCCGATCGTCCCTTTGTTATCCTGCAATTGCTAGATTTTCAGGCTTAGCGCACCGACCATAATCTCGAAGCGCGCCGGAAGCTGCCCAGGGGCTTCGCCGTCGCTGTCGATCGGCACCGGCTCCCTGCCGATCGGCCAAGCCTCGACGAGCCTTGCGCGATGGATGCTGACGAGCGGGCTTTTCAGATGACCGCCGCTGTAGATGCTGTTCATCAGCGTCAGGACCTTCAGCCTGCCGGCGCCGCGGATGATGATTACGTCGAACAGGCCATCGGCAACATCGGCATCCGGAGCGACCTTCATGCCGCCGCCGAACCATGCGCCGTTGGCAACGGCAACCGCGGTGATCGGCCCTTCATAGATATCCTCGCCGTCCAGCCTGAGACGGATGTCGCGTGGCGTGTAACGCAGGATTTGAAGCAGGCTGTGGAAGAAGAAGACCATCGGTCCCGGCAGACGCCTGCCCTTGGGCGCCTCGTTGACTGCCTGCACGATGTGACCGGAAACGCCGAAGCTCGCGATGTTGGCGAAGTGGCGGCTGACGGTGTCCCCATCCTCGTCGTCGCAGGTGAGCAATCCGGCATCGATCTGCCGTACCGTTGGAGAGGTCAGGCGGTTGGCGATCGTAGCAGGATCGCGTGACAACGGAAAATTGCGGGCGAAGTCGCATCCGGTGCCGGTTGCAATAAAGGAGAAGGCCGTGCCCGGCCGATGCGACTTCAAAATGCCGCCGGCCACTTCGCCGATCGTCCCGTCGCCACCGACGGCGATCACCAGATCGGCGCCGTCATCCGCCAGTTCGCGCCCGAACCGTTCGGCATCGCCGTGCCCCTTGGTTTCACGCAGGCTGAGATTGGTAAATCTCGCCTCTATGGCGCGCCGCAGCGCCGACCAGAACAGCTTCTTTCCACGTCGACCCGACGCCGGATTCAATACGATGCCGATTTTCAAGCGATCTGCTCTCCCCGCGCCGATCAGCTTAGCGATACGGAAACGTTCCTCAGGCCTTCTTCTTTTTCGTCGAAACCGGCCCCTGGTCGAAACCGATGTTCACGCGCACCATTGAGCCGGAACCGACCGGAAGCTTGATACCGTCCTTGCGGAACAGCGCCTGGGTGGCTCCGGAGCCGACCTCGACCGGGAAATTCGTTACTTCGGAATAAAGCGCATCCTCGCCGTCAAAGACCGTGATGCGAACCGGGAGCGTGACCTTACCGGGCGAACCGTTCGGGCCGGCGAGAACCCGAAGCTGGGCGACAACAGTCATCGTCAGGTTTGCATCGTTCAGGCTGCACTGGCGCGTATAGTCACCGATCGATGCCTGGAAGGCGAGTTTGTCCGCATCGCCGGTCTTGGCGCCGCCGGCATAGGTGCGGAAGATCGCGTCCTTGTCCTTCATGAAGATCTGCGGGCATGCTCCCTGGACGACAGGGGCAGTGTTGCCCGACGCGGTCTTGGCGGTGCCGATCGATGCGTTATTGGACGAGGGATTGGCCGGCGCCATCGGCATGATCTGCGCATTGCCATTCGGCTGGGCCGGTGCTGTTGCGCTGTCTCCCCCGCCCACACCGAGCGAGTTGCAGCCGGCAAGAATTGCCGCAAAAGAAGCCGAAACGATGAGACGCGAGACCTTGCCAAGCACGATTATTCCACCCTCTTCACAAAGTTTTTTGGCAGGCCCAATCACTTGATGGCAGGCCTTTCGTGACAGTTTGCGATGGTCTATATCAGCGGCGCAAACAAAAATCGATTGGGTAAGAACCGTTTTGATGCACATTTCGGGATCGCGGGCCACCGCCGGCAGGGCAAGCGAGATGCGGCGACAGGCAGACTTCCCCTCCAACCCGGATTTCCTCCGGCCGGCACATCAAGGATGACGACAGTGGATTATATCTCGACCCGCGGCGAAGCCCCTCCCCTCGGTTTTTGTGATGCTTTGCTGGCCGGCCTGGCGCGCGACGGCGGTCTCTACGTGCCGCGTAAGTGGCCGCATTTCACGAAAAAGGAAATCCGCGCGCTTCGGGGCAAGAGCTACCAGGAGGTCGCCTTTACGATCCTTTCGCCTTTCACCAACGGCGAGATTCCCGACGAGACGTTCCGCTCCATGATCGACGAGGCTTATGGTACCTTCCGTCACCCTGCGATCGCCCCGCTCGTCCAGACCGGCCCGAACAGCTTCGTCATGGAGCTGTTCCACGGCACGACGCTGGCGTTCAAGGATGTCGCGATGCAGCTGCTTGCCCGGCTGATGGACCATGCCCTGGAGAAGCGTGGCGAGCGCGCGACCATTGTCGGCGCCACCTCCGGCGACACTGGCGGCGCGGCGATCGACGCATTTGCCGGTCGCGTACGCACCGACATATTCATCCTCTTCCCGAACGGCAAGGTCTCGCCGGTGCAGCAGCGCCAGATGACGACCTCCACGGCCTCCAACGTTCACGCGCTTGCCGTCGAAGGCAATTTCGACGACTGCCAGAACCTCGTCAAAGCAATGTTCAACGATGCACCTTTCCGCGACCGCGTTAAACTCTCCGGCGTCAACTCGATCAACTGGGCCCGCATCATGGCCCAGATCGTCTACTACTTCACGACGTCGATCGCGCTTGGCGGACCGGACCGTAAGATTTCGTTTACCGTGCCGACGGGCAATTTCGGCGACATCTTTGCCGGTTACTGCGCCAAGCGCATGGGCCTGCCGATCGGCAAGCTGGTGGTCGCCACCAACGAGAATGATATCCTCGACCGCTCGCTCAAGACCGGCCGCTACGAGATGAAAACCGTGAAAGCGACGACTTCGCCGTCGATGGACATCCAGATCTCCTCGAACTTCGAGCGGCTGCTGTTCGAGGCCTATGATCGCGACGCATCGAAGGTTCGCGCGGCGATGAACAGCCTCAAGCAGTCCAACGGCTTCGAGATTGCAAAGGACGCCCTCGCCTTCATCAAAAAGGACTTCCGCGCCGGGCGCGCCAGCGAAAAGCAGGTCGCCCTGACGATCAAGAAAACCCATGCCGACACCGGCTATCTTCTCGATCCGCATTCGGCAATCGGCGTCTTCGTTGCAGGTAAACACGAGAAGCCGAACGCGCCGATGGTGACGCTTGCCACCGCACACCCGGCAAAATTCCCCGCCGCCGTAAAATCGGCCTCCGGTATTGACCCCGCGCTTCCGACGTGGCTTGCTGATCTGATGCACAAGGAGGAGCGCTTTCAGATTGTGAAGCCTGAGCTCAAAGCCATTGAGACCTTCATCGGCGAGCATACTCGGGCCTAAGTAACGCAGGCGCAGAAAGATAGCCAATGACAGTTGAGTGCACCCGGCTCAAATCCGGGCTGACAGTAGTCACACAGACCATGCCGCATCTGGAAAGCGTTGCGCTGGGAGTTTGGATCAAATCAGGATCGCGCAACGAGACGACAGACGAGCATGGCATCGCTCACCTGCTCGAGCACATGGCCTTCAAGGGCACGGCACGCCGCAGCGCGCGCGAAATCGCTGAAGAAATCGAGGATGTCGGCGGCGAGGTCAATGCCGCAACATCCACCGAAACGACCTCCTACTATGCCCGCGTGCTTAAGGATCATGTCCCGCTCGCTGTCGACATTCTGGCCGATATCCTGACGGAGTCCGCCTTCGAGGAGGAAGAACTCGAGCGTGAGAAACAGGTCATCCTGCAGGAAATCAACGCGGCAAACGACACGCCTGACGACGTCGTTTTCGACAAGTTTTCCGAGACCGCCTATCGCGACCAGACCCTCGGCCGGGCGATCCTCGGCACGCCGCAGACCGTGGTGTCGTTCACGCCGCAGCAGATCCGCGGCTATCTCAGCCGCAATTACACGACCGACCGGATGTTCGTCGTTGCGACCGGCGCCGTCCGGCACGACGAGTTCGCTCGCATGGTCGAGGAGCGCTTCGCGAGCCTTCCCACCTCGCCATCGGCGACGCCCGTCATGGAGCCTGCAAAATACATCGGCGGCAATATCCGCGAGACGCGCGACCTGATGGATGCGCAGATCCTGCTCGGCTTCGAAGGCAAGGCCTATCACGCCCGCGACTTCTACTGTTCGCAGATCCTCGCCAACATCCTCGGCGGCGGCATGTCATCCCGGCTGTTCCAGGAGGTGCGCGAGATCCGCGGCCTCTGCTATTCCATCTACGCCTTCCACTGGGGTTTCTCCGATACCGGGATCTTCGGCATCCATGCCGCCACCGGTGGCGAGAACCTGCCGGAGCTGGTGCCTGTTATCATTAACGAACTACACAAGTCGGCGGCGACGATCGAACAGAAGGAAATCGAACGCGCCCGCGCCCAGATCCGCGCCCAGCTGCTGATGGGCCAGGAAAGCCCCGCCGCCCGCGCCGGCCAGATCGCAAGGCAGATGATGCTCTACGGCCGCCCCATCTCCAACCAGGAGATGATGGAACGCCTCGAGGGGATCACGGTCGAGCGCCTTACGGATCTTGCGGGACGCCTGTTCTTCGATACCGTGCCGACGCTCTCGGCCATTGGACCGCTCGAACATCTGGCCCCGATGGAGGATATTACAGCGTCTCTTTCCTCGCCCGATCACCAGGGCAAGCAAGCCCTCGTCTGATCCCAGATCCATCCTGCCGGGAGTGATCGATGCCAAAATCGGTTTTTCGGTTTCTGTCGCGGCAGCCGGATTGGGTCGAGCTCGAGAACGAGCACTATGTGCTGCGCCTGCCGCGCTACCAGGATTTCAACCAGTGGCACAAGCTGCGGGCGGCGAGCCGGCAGTTCTTGGAACCGTGGGAGCCGACATGGCGCCGCGACGAGCTGACGGAGGGCTCCTATCGCGCCCGTGTCATCCGCGGCAAGCAGGAGTACGCTTCCGGCCAGGCCATTCCGCTCCTTCTGTTTCACAAACAGGGCATGACGCTGCTCGGCGGCATCACGATCGGCTACATCAGGCGCGGGGCGGCACAAAGCTGCATGATCGGCTACTGGATGGGCGAGGCTTATGCCGGTCAGGGTCATATGTTCGCCGCACTTCAATTGGTTATACCCTACATCTTCGCAGGGCTTGAGTTGCACCGTATCGAAGCAGCCTGTATTCCAGACAATGCTCGGAGCATCCGCCTGCTTGAAAAAGCCGGGTTTCAGCGGGAAGGCTATCTGCGCGGATACTTGAAAATCAACGGTCATTGGCACGACCATGTAATGTTCTCATTGCTCGCCACCGACACGGATAAAGGCAGGATAACCGACAGCCGATGACCAACAACCGCATGCTGCTCTCATCACCGGCCAGGCGATCGATCGCGGTGATCGCAGCTCTCTTGCTGTCAGCCATCCTGCTAGTGGCTGGCCACGTTCAGGCCGCCGAACCGGTCAAGATTTCCCGCGACGACACGGCACTCGACCTGACTGCCACGACGGAGATCTACGCCAACCAGGGCGAAGCCTTTCAGGTCTCGACCGCTGCCGGTGCCGACGGTATCCGTCGCCGTATTGAGGTACGTGCCAGCTCCGACAACCACCAGGGCGACTGGGCCGTCTTCGCGCTTGCCAACGTCTCCGACGAGCAGCTTGAGCGCGTGATCGTGGCCCCCCACTTCCGCCTCGTGAATTCCAAGCTTTTCTGGCCGGACCTCGGTTCGCAGCGCGTTATCGCCATTACGCCGAGCGAAGGCTTTGCGCTCGACCGGCAGCCGAGCGACGAGGCGGACGTGTTTCGCATCACGCTCAACCCCGGCGCCGTCATCACCTTCGTTGCTGAGCTGACGACGCCGGAGCTGCCGCAGATCTACCTCTGGGAACCCGACGCCTACAAGGACACGATCAACGCGTTCACGCTCTATCGCGGCATCGTGCTCGGCATTGCCGGCCTACTGGCGGTGTTCCTGACTATCCTTTTCGTCGTCAAGGGCACGTCGATGCTGCCGGCAACCGCGGCACTCGCCTGGGCCGTCCTCGGCTACATTTGCGTCGACTTCGGCTTTCTCGGTAAACTGATCAGCATTGCGTCGACCGACCAGCGAATATGGCGCGCCTGTGCGGAAGTCGCCCTTGCCTCCAGCTTCGTCATCTTTCTGTTCACCTATCTCAACCTCAACCGGTGGCACACGCACCTCGGCTACGTGACGCTCGCCTGGGTGCTCGGCCTGGCGTTGCTTTTCGGCGTCGCGATCTACGACCCGGCAATTGCCGCAGGCATCGCGCGCCTCTCCTTCGCGCTGACCGCGACGTTGGGCCTTCTGCTGATCGTCTACCTCGGGCTCAACCGCTATGACCGCGCGATCCTGCTGGTCCCGGCCTGGGCCTTGATCCTTGTCTGGATCTTCGGTGCATGGCTGACGATTACCGGCCGGCTCGATAACGACATCATCCAGCCCGCACTCGGCGGCGGCCTTGTTCTCATCGTCCTGCTGATCGGCTTTACCGTGATGCAGCACGCCTTTGCTGGCGGCGCGTTCCAGCAAGGGCTGTTTTCCGATCTCGAGCGTCAATCGCTGGCTCTAACGGGCTCGGGTGATACGGTTTGGGACTGGGATGTGGCGCGCGATCGTATCGTCACGATACCCGATGTCTCCGTCAAGCTCGGCCTCCCGCCCGGCGCTATGCATGGCGCCGCGCGCAATTGGCTGCCGCGGCTGCATCCCGACGATCGCGACCGCTTCCGCGCGACGCTTGATGTGCTCCTTGAACATCGCCGCGGGCGACTAAACCACGAGTTCCGCATCCGCGCGGAAGACGGTCATTTCCACTGGCTTCTCATCCGCGCGCGGCCTGTGCTTGGCTCGAACGGTGAGATCATCCGCTGCGTAGGCACCATAATCGACGTCACCGAACAGAAGAACTCCGTCGAGCGGCTGCTCCACGACGCACTGCACGACAACCTGACCGGCTTGCCGAACCGCCAGCTGTTCCTCGATCGCCTGCAGGCCGTGCTGGCATTGGCGCCCGGTGGCGAGACGCTGCGCCCGACGGTGATGGTGATCGATATCGACCGCTATAAGCTGGTGAACGATACGCTCGGGATCGCCGCCGGCGACAATATCCTGATCGCGCTCACGCGCCGCCTGCGCCGCCTCCTCAAGCCGCAGGATACGCTCGCGCGCCTCTCCGGCGATCAGTTCGGTCTCATCCTGACGTCCGAACGCGATCCGACGAAGGTGGCCGATTTTGCCGATGCGATCAGCAAGGCGATCATGGTGCCGATCAACTTCTCCAATCGCGAGATCATCCTGACGGCGTCGATCGGGCTGGCCTCCTTCGTCGATCAGCAGGAAAGTGCTGCGGGTATGCTCAGCGACGCGGAGCTCGCGATGTACCGGGCAAAGCGCGCCGGCGGCAATCGCGTCGAGCCGTTCCAGCCCGCCTTCCGCGATTTCGGCGCCGACCGGCTGCAGCTCGAATCCGACCTGCGCCGCGCCATCGAGCGCAAGGAACTGTCGATGGTCTACCAGCCGATCGCAGGGCTTGAAGACGTGGAGATCGCCGGCTTCGAAGCTTTGATGCGATGGGAGCATCCGAAACGCGGCGGCATTCCGCCTTCGGAGTTCATACCGATCGCGGAGGCATCCGACATTATCGACATGCTCGGCCGCTTTGCGCTGGAGCAGGCGACGAACGACCTGATGGGCTGGGAGAACCAGACGGGCGAACTGCCGATCTTCGTCTCGATCAACCTCTCCAGTGCGCAGCTGCTTAACAACGAGCTTTTCGACGATGTGCGCTCGGTGCTGGCGAAGACCCATTGCGATCCGTCACGCCTGAAACTCGAGCTGACGGAATCCATGGTCATGGAGAACCCGGAACAGGCGCGCCTCGTTCTCGAGAAGCTGCGCGAAATGGGCCTTGGCCTTGCTCTGGATGATTTCGGATCCGGCTATTCGTCGCTTGCCTATCTGACGCGCTTCCCGTTCGACACGATCAAGCTCGACAAGACGATGGTGTGCGACACTAGCGACAAGAAGGCGACCGTGATTCGCTCCGTGATCGCCATGGCGCGCGAACTGGATATGAAGGTCGTTGCCGAGGGGATCGAGTCCAACGAGGATGCGATGGAACTCGCCAAGATGGGCTGCACCTTCGGGCAAAGCTATCTGTTCGGACCGCCGATGGCATCGGAGTCCGTCTTGCGGCTGCTGAAGGAGCGGTTCCCGCTGACGAAGCGCGCCTAGCCGACCCGCGACCCAAGCTATGCCGCTCCCTATTGCGGCGCAGCGGCTCCCGCTATCAGCTGATGCATGTATTCAAGCTTGGTGACCACCGGCGCTGAGAGCACGAACGGATAGGAATCGGGCTGTCCCATGCTGCGCTGTATCGAGTTGATCGCAACGCTGAGCGGCACCCACTCGTCGACAAGCTGATCGGCACTTGCTGCCCTGTAGGGGTCGAAATCCACCTCGGCCGCCATCTCTTCGTGACCGCGGGGATCAATTGCAACGCCGAAGGCGCGAGCGGTCTCCAAGGTATCGACAATGTGAAGGTAATGAGCAAAACACTCAGCGAAGTCCTCCCAGGGATGAACGCTGGCATAAGCACTGACGAAACTCTCTTGCCAGCCGGGCGGAGCGCCATTCGCGTAGTGCCGTGCAAGGGCTTCGCTGTAGTCTTTGCGCTCATCGCCGAACACCGCTCGGAATCCATCGAAGGCGTTCCTATCGCGCACGAGGCGGTTCCAGATGAAATGACCCGTCTCGTGGCGGAAATGACCGAGCAGCGTCCGGTAAGGTTCGTTCATCGAGGTGCGAGCCTGTTCGCGCGTGACGTCGTCGGCCTCGGCGGCCCGAATTGCGATAAGGCCCTCCTCGTGTCCCGTCATCGCTGGCACGACGCTGCCGTCTTCCTTGACGGTGTCTTCGAGGAAGTCGAAAACCAGGCCGCCTACGGGATCCTGCGTGCGGTCCGGGTGCGGCAGCCGCCAACGCAAGAGGGAGTAGAAGAGGTGCCGCTGTGCCTGGCTGATGCGGCGCCACCGATCGACGCCATCCTGCGTCGCTGAATTCGGCACAAGCCTGTTATGCCGGCAGGCGACGCAGTAATCCCCCGCGTCTCCGTCCTCCACCAGCCAGTTGCAGACGTCGAGGCCGGCATTGGCACAGAAGCGCACCAGATCCGGCTGAGCCACGTATTGCCAGACATCGCCGTCCTGCTGCTGAACTGCATGCATGCGCAGACTATTCGACACGAAGCCAAGGCGATGACCGCACCGAACACACTGGCGATTGTCGAAATGAACAACCTGTTCGCAGTTGTCACATACAAAGAGCCTCAACGCGCGCCTCCCTCGGGATAGGGATCAAAAACCCATCGTGCAACATGGACGGCGGGCAATTTCCGGTTCGTGGTTTCCATCAACCTGCTTCTCCTGACTGGGCCTTATTGCCCGCGCCAGCAGAGAACGCGCTTTTTTTGCAGATCGTTCCGCCGATCAGGCGTGGCCGGCTTCGGCTGAAAGCATGGCGGCATTGATACCCATTGCGGCCAGTGCTCGCTCGTACTTGTCGTCGAGGCTGCGATCGAAGATCAGCTCCTCATTCGCCGCGCATGTGAGCCAGCCATTGTTGCCGACTTCGGCTTCCAGCTGTCCCGCACCCCAGCCGGCATAGCCGAGCAGCATGGTCGCCCGCTTCGGTCCCTTGCCATTGGAAATGGCGCGGATGATGTCGAGCGTTGCCGTCATGCAGATATCGTCACTGACGGGAATGCTGGATTCGCAGAGATAGTCATCGGAGTGCAGCACGAAGCCGCGGCCGCTTTCCACGGGCCCACCCGTCTGGATCGGGCAATCATGCTGAGGAAGGAGGATAGCTTCTTCGTCCTTGATCATTTCGAGATGCAGGAGAACGTCAGTAAAGGTCAGCTCTTGCGGGCGGTTGATCACGAACCCCATCGCGCCGGCATCCGAATGGGCGCAGATGTAGATCACCGTGCGGGCGAAATTGCGATCCTCCATGCCCGGCATGGCAATGAGAAACTGGCCATCGAAGAAGCCGCGTTCTCTTTTGTTTTTCACGGTCGCCAAGGACATCACTCCTCCTTCTGCCAGACCGCGCTAGGCCCCGACACCATGAGCATGAGCCAATGTCACGGATCAATCAACTGAAAATGAAAACTTAAATGTACGCGAGTTCTAGCCGAGCATAGGGATTTTCAATACATCATTGATCCATGCAGACTATTTCACTCACCATCCGCCAATGCGGTTCCGCCCTGTGCCTGTTCGTCGCCGTGCTGCAGTTTTCTCAGCCCGCCAGGGCGGAGATGAGCGCCTGGGCCGACAACGAGGGCGGTCGGATGCGCCTGATCGCGCTTCCGCCCGATGCAAACGGAAATATTCGCGCCGGATTGCAGATCGAGCCGAAGCCAGGCTGGATCACCTATTGGCGCGAACCGGGCAACAGCGGCATCCCGCCTCAAGTCACTCTCTCCTCCGAAGGCGTGTCGCTCGACAAGATGAGCTACCCCGTCCCAAAGCACATTGTCGCCGACAAGATCGATGAGGTTGCCTACGACGCGCCTGTCACCTTCCCGCTGCAACTGACGGCGAAAGACCCTGCTCTTCATGAGCTCAAGGCAAACGCCTTTATCGGCATCTGCGAGGAAATCTGCATCCCCTTCCAGGCAGAGCTATCGCTGACCTTTAAACCATTGGCCCAGTCGCGGCCGGCCGAAGAGGCTATTCTCAGGGATGCCGAGGCAGCCTTGCCACAAGCCGCCTCCTCCGCATTCAAAGTCGACGACCACGCGCTGTCGGCCGACATGAAGCAACTTTCCCTCAGCATTACCCTGCCGGAGAGTGGCGAGAGCGCGCCTGAGGTGATCGTCACAGGCCCGAGCGGGCGCGTCTTTACCAAACAGACGGCAACCCATCGCGACGGTCGCAACTTCACGACGACGCTGTCCGTGGACAAGCTTCCCAAGGCATATGACCTCAGCGGAAAGACATGGAGTGCTCTTGTCATCGACGGCTCGCGCGCCATCGAGACACCGCTTGCCTTTGAGTGATCGCGTTCTATAGTCGCGCCAAAATCGCGGCATTAGTGCCGCCATATGACAAGGAGACGTCCATGACCATCGCAATCGGCGACAAGCTTCCTGCGGCCACTTTCAAGGAAAAGACGTCGGATGGCCCGGTCGAAATTTCGACGGAGCAGCTTTTCAACGGCAAGCGCGTTGTTCTCTTTGCGGTCCCCGGTGCGTTCACGCCCACCTGCTCGCTGAACCACCTGCCGGGTTATCTCGAGAACCGCGACACCATCCTTTCCAAAGGCGTCGATGACATCGCCGTCGTCGCCGTCAACGATTGGCACGTGATGGGTGCCTGGGCCCAGTCTTCCGGCGGCATGGGCAAGATCCACTTCCTCGCCGACTGGGACGCGGGCTTTACCAAGGCGCTTGGCCTCGACACCGATCTCTCGGCAGGCGGTCTCGGCGTTCGCTCGAAGCGTTACTCGATGCTCGTCGAAGACGGCGTCGTGAAATCACTGAACGTCGAAGAAAGCCCAGGTCAGGCTACGGTTTCCGGCGCCGCCAGGATGCTGGAACAGCTGTAAGGCTTCGAGCCTCACCCAAACTGAAAGCGGCCCATGCGGCCGCTTTTGTGTTTCGTCGTCAAAGTTCACAGCACGCCACTTTTTTGCCTCATTTGTTATAACATAACTGTAATGTTATTACATTTTGGTGTTGCTATGACTTTTTGGGAGCTTCGACATTCTTCAGGCCTGATGGCGCTCTCTGCCGGCCGTCGCGTCTTCTATGTTGCCTTGATCGGCATCCCGCTCTGGGCGGCAATCCATTGGGCGACGCTGCTGCCATGAGCGCCATTGCGATCGAGCTTGAAGATCTGACGGTCGCCTATCAGCGGCATCCAGCCGTGCATCATGTGACCGGAACCATCGCGGCCGGAAGCCTGACGGCGATCGCCGGCCCAAACGGAGCCGGCAAATCGAGCCTGCTGAAGGCGATTATCGGAGAACTCCGTCCCTCCTCCGGCATGATAAGGCACCGGCTGAAGAGCACGGATTTCGGCTATCTGCCACAGGCAGCCAACATCAACCGCCGCTTTCCTATCTCGGTACTCGACACGGTTCTGCTGGGAGCCTGGCGACAGTCTGGGGCCTTAGGGCACATTGCATCAGCGGAGTGGCAGAAAGCGCACGACGCACTGGAGGCAGTTGGGCTGGGAGGCTTCGAACGGCGCGGCATCGGATCGCTGTCGGCTGGCCAGTTTCAGCGCGTGCTCTTTGCAAGGCTGCTGCTGCAGGATGCGAATGTCATCCTTCTCGACGAGCCGTTCACGGCTATCGATGGCCGCACCACGCGGGATCTTCTGGATATCGTTGCCAACTGGCATGGCGAAGGCCGAACGGTGCTTGCTGTCCTTCACGATTTCGCGCAGGTCCGCGCCCACTTTCCGCAGACACTCCTGCTTGCGCGCGACGTCATCGGCTGGGGCGCAACGGCGGATGTCATGTCCGAGGCGAACCTTCGCAAAGCGCGGGCGATGGCCGAGCGATGGGACGAGAGCGCCGGCATTTGCGAGCCCGCCAGATGACCGCCTACGATCTCCTCCTCGCGCCCTTCGCGGATTATGGCTTCATGCGCCGCGCGCTCGTCGCCTGCCTGTGCCTGGGGCTTGGCTCCGGGCCGATCGGTGTGTTCCTGATGCTGCGGCGAATGAGCCTCGTCGGCGATGCCATGAGCCATGCCGTTCTCCCCGGCGCCGCCATCGGCTATCTTATTGCCGGTTCGCTCTCGCTTACGGCAATGGGATTGGGCGGGCTCGTTGCCGGGCTTTCAGTTGCACTTTTGTCGGGCATGGTCAGCCGCGCGACCTCCTTACAGGAGGATGCGAGCTTCGCCAGCTTCTACCTCTCCTCGCTGGCGCTCGGCGTGCTCATCGTTTCGCTGCGCGGTTCGAATATCGACCTGTTGCACGTTCTCTTCGGCACCATCCTCGCGATCGATGCATCCGCCCTTTACGAGATCGGCGCGATCAGCACGGCGACGCTGGCAACGCTTGCGATCATCTACCGGCCGCTGGTCGCGGAATGCTTCGATCCCGGCTTTCTCCGAGCCATCGGCGGACGCGGACCGATCTATCACTTTATCTTCCTGCTGCTGGTCGTACTCAATCTGGTCGCGAGCTTCCTGGCCCTGGGAACGTTGATGGCGGTCGGCCTTATGATGCTGCCGGCCGCTATCGCTCAGCTCTGGTCGCCTAGCCTCCCGTCGATGATGGCAATCGCGGCGGCGAGTGCCACAGCCTCCGGCTATCTCGGGCTCATCGCCTCCTACCATCTCGAACTCGCCTCCGGACCGACGATCATCATGACGGCGGCGCTGCTTTACGCCATTTCGATCTTCCTTGCCCCGTCGGGCCTTGCCCGGCGGTATCTTCCTCGCCCGCATCTGAAGGGCTGACAACCGGAGACCCCCAATGATTTCCCGCAGACTGCTTTTCTCAATGATGCTTCCCGCACTCGTCGCGCTTTCGACGACGTCGGCTTCTGCCGCAACCCTCAAGGTGGTCGCATCGTTCACCGTGCTTGCCGACGTCGTCCGCCAGATCGGCGGCGACCGCGTCACGGTCACAAGCCTCGTCGGCCCGAACGGCGACCCCCATGAGTTTGAACCATCACCAAGCGACGCGAAGAACCTCAACGCTGCACAGGTTGCCTTCGTCAGCGGTGACGGTCTGGAGGGTTGGATGGACCGCCTGATCAGCGCCTCGGGCTACAAGGGCAAACCGGTCGTCGTCTCGGAAGGGATCAAGTTCCGCACCATGGAAGAGGATGGGCAGACGGTCACCGACCCGCATGTCTGGAACAGCCCGGTCAACGTCAAGGTCTGGGTCGCCAACATCGAAGGGGCGCTTGCGAAGGCCGCGCCGGCCGATGCTGCGGCGTTCAAGACCAACGCCGAAGTCTATTTGAAGAAGCTTGATGCGCTCGATGCCTACGCGCACTCGGAGCTTGCCAAAATCCCTGAGGACCATCGCAAGGTCCTGACCAGCCACGACGCCTTCGGTTATTTCGGCCGTGAATATGGCGTGCAGTTCCTCGCTCCGGTCGGCGTCTCGACAGAGAGCGAAGCCTCCGCCGCCGATGTCGCCAAGCTGATCGAGCAGATCAAGGCCGAGCACGTGAAGACGTACTTCATCGAGAATTCCAACGATCCGCGCCTCGTCAGGCAGATCGCGAAGGCGACGGGGGCAGAGCCCGGCGGCGAGCTTTACGTCGAGTCTCTTTCCGACACCAAGGGGCCGGCTCCGACCTACGAGAAGATGTTGCGTTACAACGTCGACCAGCTCGTGGCGGCGATGGCGAAAGCTAGCTGACGGCGACGGCTGGGTCGCGCCAAGGCGCGGCCCGGCCTCAATAGTTGAGATCGAAGACGATCAGGCCGCCCAAGCCGCCGTCGGTCGAGGACACGATGCGCTCGCCGACGCCGACGTGCTCGGGATGCACGAGGTAGACGTCGCGCGCTTCCGCGCTTTCAAAGGTGACGGCAAAACCATCGACGTAGCCCGCATGTAGCCCCTCGGGCGAGACATTCGGGCCATACTTGATGTCGATGATGCCGGGGATCACCTGCTTCAATGCGACGATCGCGTCAAACAAGGACTGCTTCTCTTCCCCTGTCATGGCAGCCTTAAGCCGCATCAGCACGCAGTGCAGGATCATGTGGTGACCTCCCGGATCCGTTTTCAGGCGAGCATAAGGAGAAACGTCGCGGGGGCAAGTGACAAGGATGTGCCGTTTTGCAGAGATCCCCATCTGAATGGCCACGGCAAGACCGGCGTGCGAGACGTGACCAATTCGACGCCCTAAACCGTCGTAAACGGAACGGCGCATCCTACATTCTCGTCTAATCTGTCGGTATCCAGTGCGCGGGGAAGAGGAGCCCCGCACGAGGCAGCATTTTCAACGGAGGAGATGGAAATGAGCAAGAACCGAGGCGTCGTCTACATGCGGCCCGGCAAGGTCGAAATCCACGACATCGACGATCCGAAACTTGAGGCACCCGATGGCCGCAAGATCGAGCACGGTGTCATCCTGAAAGTGATCTCCACCAACATCTGCGGATCGGACCAGCATATGGTTCGCGGCCGCACTACCGCGATGCCGGGCCTTGTTCTCGGCCACGAAATCACCGGCGAGGTGATCGAGAAGGGTGTCGATGTCGAGATGCTGCAGATCGGTGATCTCGTCTCCGTTCCGTTCAACGTCGCCTGCGGCCGCTGCCGCTGCTGCAAATCGCAGGACACGGGCGTCTGCCTGACGGTCAACCCGTCGCGCGCCGGCGGCGCCTACGGCTACGTCGACATGGGCGGCTGGATCGGCGGGCAGGCCCGCTACGTGACCATTCCGTATGCCGATTTCAATCTCTTGAAATTCCCGAACCGCGACCGCGCGATGGAAAAGATCCGCGATCTGACCATGCTCTCCGACATCCTGCCGACCGGTTTCCACGGTGCGGTGCGCGCCGGTGTCGGCGTCGGATCCACCGTCTATGTCGCCGGCGCCGGTCCGGTCGGGCTTGCGGCGGCTGCATCCGCCCGCATCCTCGGGGCTGCCGTCGTGATGATCGGCGACTTCAACAAGGATCGCCTTGCCCATGCCGCCAAGGTCGGCTTCGAGCCGATCGACCTGTCGAAGAGCGACCGGCTCGGCGACATGATCGCGCAGGTGACCGGCACTAACGAAGTGGACAGCGCCATCGACGCCGTCGGCTTCGAGGCACGCGGGCATTCGGGCGGCGAGCAACCGGCGATCGTTCTGAACCAGATGATGGAAATCACCCGCGCGGCCGGCTCGATCGGCATTCCCGGCCTCTACGTGACCGAAGATCCGGGCGCCGTCGACAACGCCGCCAAGCACGGCAACCTGTCGCTCCGCTTCGGCCTCGGCTGGGCAAAGGCGCAGTCCTTCCATACGGGCCAGACGCCGGTGCTGAAGTATAACCGCCAGCTCATGCAGGCGATCCTGCATGACCGGTTGCCGATCGCCGATATCGTCAACGCCAAAGTCATCCCGCTTGAAGATGCGGTACAGGGCTACGAAAGCTTCGACCATGGTGCTGCGATGAAGTTCGTGCTCGACCCGCACGGCGAAGTCGCCAAGGCGGCGTAATCAACAAGCCTCCCGAGGCTCGGCGCAGCGGGTGCATTCCGCATCCGTTGCGCCACCCCAAAATTCCTACGCGATATCCAGCAAGAGAGCCCGATGGTCGGACACCTCGGGCTGTTCAACGACGTCGAACCCCACGACGTCAACATTTGCCGTGACCAACATGTAGTCGGCGTAGCGGCCTTCCTTGGTGTAGTGCGAGGTTCGAGTATCCTTATGGCCGCGCGAGGTCACGAGGTCGGTGAGACCGAGTTCGGCAAGCGCGTCGAACATGAGGCTGTCAGGAAGCACATTGAAGTCGCCGCAGACGACGAGCGGCTCGCCCTCGCGCCATATGCGGCGGATGAGAGCGACCAAGACATCCGCCTGGCCGCGACGCGCTGGCGTGTCGCCCTTGCCGGCAAGGTCGCGTAGGCCATGCAGTTGGGCGATGGTAATCGGACGATTGGCGCGATAATCGAACAGGCGAAGGCACTGCGCGTTGCACGCGCGGGGGTGTGCGCCATAGCCATCGCTCGAGAAGTCGCCGTGTACGAAGTCCATCGCCTGGCCAATGACCGGATGCGATTGGCGCACGAAGGTTGCAAGCCCGAATTCCGACACGACAGAGGTCTCGCCTTCGAAAAGTTCGCCCCTTGCGGTCGGCGCGTAGAGGGCATCATGGGCGGGAAGGATCGCCTTGATCTCGGCAAACAGATTGGCGCGTTGCGGCAGGATATGACTGCGGTCGCGGTAGACCAGCCAGTCACTGGAAACGGTTACCGAGCGCGTGATTTCCTGCAGGCAGAGAACATCGGCGTCGATCTCGGCGAGGTAGGGAATGAGCGGCGCATGCAGCTTTCCGCCCCATGCATTCAGCGAGACAATCCGCATCACACCCCTCCCCGATCTACGCCAAACGTTTCCTTGCAGATTCAGGGAAACGCGCGATGTCCTTGTTTCCGCACCATTCCGAGCACCAAGTCTAGCGCTTCTTGAACGGCTCCATGCCCTTGCGGGCGAGCTCGTCGGCGCGCTCGTTTTCCGGATGGCCGGCGTGGCCCTTGACCCAGTGCCACTTGACCTTGTGGCGCTGGTTGGCGGCGTCTAGCGCCTGCCAAAGTTCGCCGTTCTTTACCGGCTTCTTGTCGGCGGTCTTCCAGCCGTTTTTCTTCCAGCCGAAGATCCACTTGGAGATGCCGTCCATTACGTATTTGCTGTCGGTGTGGAGGTCGACCTCACACGCGCTCTTCAGCGCCGTCAGCGCCGAGATGGCGGCCAGCAGCTCCATGCGGTTGTTGGTCGTCTCCGCCTCACCGCCCGACAGTTCCTTTTCGACTTCGCCATAGCGCAGCACCGCGCCCCAGCCGCCGGGGCCGGGATTTCCGGAGCAGGCGCCGTCGGTGTAGATATCGACGTGCTTCATGCCGAGAGTCCGTATTCCGCGGCGTTGGCGATCTGCCGGTGGAAGCGCAACTTGCGCAGATATTCGAGCGGGTCCTTCTTGGTGACCAGCGCCCCCTCCGGCGTCGTCAGCCAGTCGTAGAGGCGCGTCAGGAAGAAGCGCAATGCCGAACCGCGCGAAAGGATCGGTAGTGCTGCCAGTTCGGCATCGCTGAGCGGTCGGACGCTCTGGTAGCCTTCCAGCATCGCCATGCCCTTGGTGATGTTGTAGGCGCCATCCTTCTCGAAGCACCAGGCGTTCAGGATAATCGAGACGTCGTAGGCCAAGAGGTCGTTGCAGGCGAAATAGAAATCGATCAGGCCCGATAGCTCGTCGCCGAGGAAGAAGACGTTGTCGGGGAAAAGATCCGCATGGATGACACCGTCAGGCAGGTCCTTCGGCCAGTGGGCCGCGAGAAAATCGAGCTCCGTGCGGATCTCGTTCTGCAGCCCCTTCTCCACCTCGTCGGCGCGAGCCTCGGACTTCTCCCAGAGTACCTTCCAGCCATCGACCGACAGCGCATTGGGCCGCTTCAACTCGAAGCCGTCGCCAGCGACGTGCATCATTGCCAGCGCCTTGCCGACCTCGCGGCAATGCTTGGCTTCCGGCTTGCGCAGCCACATGCCTTCCAGGAACGAGATCAGCGCCGCCGGGCGATCGGACAGCGTACCAAGCAAGGCCCCGTCCTTTCGCGGCAACGGCAGCGGGCAGGACAGACCGCGAGCGGCCAGATGCTGCATCAGCCCCAGAAAGAACGGCAGATCGTTCTTCTCGACGCGCTTCTCGTAAAGGGTGAGGATCAACGGATCCTTGGTGGTGTGCAGCAGGAAGTTCGAGTTCTCGACGCCTTCCGCGATCCCCTTGTAGGAGAGCAGCGTTCCGGTGTCGTACTCCGTCAGGAACCACTTCAAATCGTCTTCGGAAATATCGGTATAGACTGCCAATTTACGTCCCACGAAAGCTTGATCAATCGAACGCCAGCGCCCCGCAGAGCGTTGGCAGCCACCGCAATCGTCCCCTCGACGACTGCTCCCCTAACCGGGATTGCGGCTCACCCGTTCACCCACGCCATATCCTCATGCGTCAGCTCTATGCTGCGCAGTTCGCGGTTGACGAGGAAATGCTCGTTTTCCTGAACCGTCTCGGCAAGCTCGACCTTGGCGTCGAAGCGCGCGCGGAAGGCCTCGATGATCTCGTTGACGATCACCTCGGGCGCCGATGCACCGGCTGACAGACCAAGCGTGGAGATCGGGCCGATCTCGTCCCAATCCAGTTCCGAGGCGCGTTGCACAAGGAGCGATTTCTTGGCCCCTGCCCGCAGAGCCACCTCGACGAGCCGCTTGGAGTTCGAGGAATTCGGCGCTCCAACGATGATGAAGAGATCGCAGCCGGGGGCTGCCTGCTTCACCACTTCCTGCCGGTTGGTCGTGGCGTAACAGATCGAGTCGGCCGCCGGTGCGGTCAGATTGGGGAAACGTTCCTGCAGGCGCGCGATCACGCCGGCCGTATCGTCCACAGACAGGGTCGTCTGCGTCACGTAGCCGAGATTGTCGGGATCGGCGGGCTGATAGACGTCGGCGTCCTCGACCGTCTCGATGAGAGAGACCGTGCCCTCCGGCAGTTGGCCCATCGTGCCGATCACTTCCGGGTGGCCCGCGTGGCCGATCAGAACGACATGGCGACCGAGCTTGTTGTGGCGCATCGCCTGCTTGTGCACCTTGGAGACCAGCGGGCATGTGGCGTCGAGATAGAAGAGGTTGCGGGCGCTTGCATCCTCCGGCACGGATTTTGGCACGCCATGCGCGGAGAAGACGACCGGCTGAGCGCGGTGCTCTTCCGGGATCTCGTCGAGCTCCTCGACGAAGACGGCACCCTTGGCTTCCAGGCCTTCGACCACATAGCGATTGTGGACGATCTCGTGGCGGACATAAACAGGCGCACCGTAGGATTTCAGCGCCAGCACGACAATCTGGATGGCACGGTCGACGCCTGCGCAAAAGCCGCGCGGTCCGCAGAGCCTGATCGTCAAGGGAGGTTTCGCCGCAATATTCATGTCTGTTCCGGTTCGTAGGGATAGGGCTCTCTAGCCCAATATAGGCAAGAATTGAAGCGATACTATTGCGCGGGACCCCGCTTACGGAAACGCGCGACTACGACGATGATGACAAGCGTTGCCGCAAGCCCAAACCATGTGAAGGCATATTGCAGATGGTTGTTGGGCAGATCGACATCGGTGACCCCGCCGATCGGCAGCCCCTTCGGATTGGGGGTATCGTCCGCATCCACGAAGAACGGAACCACCTCGGCCTTGTCGAGCCCGACGCTCGACGCCATCACGTCGAGGTCCTTCCAGTAGAAGATATTCTTGGCGACATCATTATCAGGCACCACCCAGGACGGCTTGCCCGGAAGTTTTGCACGAGCAAGGCCGGTCACCGTTTGCTGATCGGTGAGCTGGCCCTGCATCCGCATTTCCGGCTCCTTGTTGTCGTAAGGAACGAAACCTCTGTTGACGAAGAGATAGCGGCGATCGGCAAACTGCAGCGGGGTGTAGACATAGAAACCCGTCTGGCCATGCCAGGTCGCAAAGAAGTGCCGCTCCTTGCTGTTGACGTATTCGCCGCTGACCGTGATGTGGCGATAGTCGATATCCTCGCCCGTCGCGGCCATTCGTTCGATATCAGCAAGCGATGCCGGCGACGCCTGCCGGCGCTCGGTGATATTGGCCAACAGCTTTTCCTTCCAGTGCAGCCGTTCGACCTGCCAGGTGCCGAGCGAGAGGAGGATGGCAAGCGCAATGACCACCGCGATGCCGGTGAGGACCGGTCGCTTTCGGCGTGACGCCGAAACATGAAATTCAGTCACGGGAAATGCGCCCCTCGCTGGCGTTGTGGCGATACTGCATCGCGATCAGAATCCCCTTGCACCAGCGAAGGGCAAGCAGGGAGAGAATGACGGTCAGGGGGCCGAACAGCATAATGTGCAGCCAGATCGGCGGCGCGTAGTTGACTTCCAGCCACAACACCGAGCCGATGATAATGAAGCCGACGATCAAAATGACGAACACGGCGGGGCCATCGCCAGCATCGGCAAAGGCGTAGTCCAGACCACAGGCCGAGCAGCGGGGCTTCAGCGCGAGCAGGCCATCAAAGAGCTTCCCCTGGCCGCAGCGCGGGCAGCATCCCCTGATGCCTGTCTTCACCGGATCGACCGGTGGAAAATGCGCGCTGTCCTCGTTCATGCCATCCTTCCAATTGCCTATGGCCAACCTGTGCGTCTGCCTTAACTCACCCATAAAGTATTCGCAGAGGGAAAGGAAATACCTGCGCTCTTTCGCCTCAGCGATTCGCGCCAAACAGAAGAAGAAAACTGATGACATACGACAGCTCGGCCGGACAGATCGTCATTCTGAACGGCGCCCCGCGCAGTGGAAAATCGTCGATCGCCAACACGATCCAGGAGCACTTCGACGGTCCCTGGATGAACCTCGGCGTCGACACCTACAACGACATGACCCCGGAACGCTATCTGCCGGGCATCGGGCTCCGCCCGGGTGGGGAACGTCCCGACCTCGAGGAGATGGTGCCGTTCTTCTATGCTGCGCTTTACGAGTCGATTGCAATCCATGCCGGCCTCGGGCTCAATGTGGTGGCTGACCTCGGTCATCACGACAGCTACTCTCGGCCGCTCGGTATTCTTTCCGATTGCGCGCGTCGGCTTGAGGGATTGCCGGTGCTTTTCGTCGGCGTCAAATGTCCAATCAAGGTCATCATGAAAAGGCGAAACATTCCTGCGCCCGGACGGCATACGCTGTATGTGCGCGCCGACGAACACGACGCCGTCCCCCATCCGGTCCAGCTCTGGCAGGAGCAGGTGCATATCCCCGGCATCTACGACCTGGAGGTCGATACCTCTGTATTGACGCCTTTCGAATGCGCCGAGGCGATCCGGCAACGCCTGGACCTCGGCATTCCGGAACCCTCCGCGTTCGAGCGCATCGCCGCCATGCGCTAATCCCCAAAACGAATAGGGCGGGTGCCGTGGCACCCGCCCTATTCAAATTCCAGACAGCCCGCTCAGCCTGCCGCCAACGGAGCGCCCCAGCCGCCCCAGACGTAGATGCAGAAGAACAGGAAGAGCCAGACGACGTCAACGAAGTGCCAGTACCAGGCCGCCGCTTCGAAGCCGAAATGCTGCTTCGGCGTGAAGTCGCCGCGGATCGCGCGCAGCAGGCAGACCAGCAGGAAGATCGTTCCGACCAGAACGTGGAAGCCGTGGAAACCGGTCGCCATGAAGAAGGTCGCGCCGTAGATCGAGTTCTTGAAGGCGAACGGAGCGTGCGCGTATTCGTAGGCCTGCACGCTCGAGAATAGGACACCGAGCAGAACGGTCAGCGTCAGGCCCTGGATCAGGCCCCTGCGGTCGTTATGCAGCAGCGCGTGATGCGCCCAGGTGACGGTCGTGCCCGACAGCAGCAGGATGACGGTGTTGTAGATCGGCAGGTGCCAGGGGTCGAGGACTTCGATGCCCTTCGGCGGCCACTGGCCACCGGTGAAGGCAACGCGCGAGGCCTGGATCGCTTCATTCGGGAACAGGCTGGCGTCGAAGTAGGCCCAGAACCAGGCGACGAAGAACATCACTTCGGAAGCGATGAACATGATCATGCCGTAGCGAAGGTGCAGCGAGACGACGCGCGTATGAGCGCCCTCATTCGCTTCCTTCACCGTGTCCGACCACCAGCCGAACATGACGTAGAGGATGAGCGCGAGGCCGATGAAGAACAGCCACGGATGCGCCCATTCGACGCCGAAGAGATGCAGCGAGCCACCGTTGAGGTAGCGCATGAAGCCAACGCCGCCGAAGGTGATGATCAACGCGCCGATCGAAGCCAGCAGCGGCCACGGGCTCGGATCGATGATGTGGTAGTCGTGATGTTTCTGATGCGCATCAGCCATGTAAGCTATCCCCGGATCTCTTCCTCTCCGCTCCGGCATCGCCGGACACGAACCTCAATCAAAGTTTCTTTTCAAGCTTTACCGTTCCACCCTCATTCGAAGCCACCGGCTTCGGACCCTCTTTAGGGTAGAACGTATAGGACAAGGTAACAGTGTGGATATCTTTCGATTCCACGGCCTTGGTAATGTCAGGGTCAATGTAAAATACGACCGGCATTTCAAGCTTTTCGCCCGGCCTCAACACAGTCTCGTTGAAGCAGAAGCACTGCACCTTGTTGAAATAGACGCCAGCTTCGCCGGGGGTGACGTTGAACACCGCCTGGCCGCGCTGTGGCTCGTTCGACTTGTTCACCGCGGTGAAATTCACCTGAACGGTTTCGCCGATGCGCGGGTTGACCTCGCGCTGGACCGGCTTGAACTCCCAGTCGAGACCCGGCGCAATGTTGGCGTCGAAGGTGACGCGCATCTTGCGGTCGAGAATCACGCTGGAGGCCTGCTCGACGCGCTGTGTCGTGCCGTTGTAACCAGTAAGCTGGCAGAACATCCGATAGAGCGGAACAGCCGCATAGCTCGCAGCGCCCATGCCGACGACGAAGGCAAGGCACATGAAAACGACGGCGCCATTGTTGCGCTGTTTCCTCGGCGTGCTCTGCATCTCGCTCATCTTACATGTGCCCCGATGTGAACTTCACGATCGTGACCGCGTAGAAGAGTACGACAAGGCCGGCCAGAACCAGGCCAAGAGCGACGTTGCGATTGCGGCGCGACTTGCGTTGCGCTTCCGTAAGCTTGACGACGTCCATCAGAAAATGCCTCCCGCATGCGAAACGAGCACGGCCGCCAGCCGGTCGAACATCAGGGCGGAGAAAATTGCGAAAAGATACAGGATTGAGTAGCCGAAGAGCTTCTTGGCCGGGATCATCTTCTCATCGCCGTCCGGCATCCGCCAGACGGCGATGGAACAGTAGATGAAGATTGCGCCCAGGACTGCGGCAACCAGGCCGTAGCCGAGGCTCGCAAAGCCTAGGACAGTCGGCAGCACGCCGCACACCGCCGTCAGCACGGCATAGGCAACAATCTGATGCTTGGTGGTGCGCTCACCCGAGACATTGGGCAGCATCGGAACACCGACGGCCTCATAATCCTTCATCTTGAACAGAGCCAGCGCCCAGAAATGGGCTGGCGTCCAGAGGAAGATGATCATGAAGAGCACGAAGCTTTCGATCGTGACGGTACCCGTCACGCAGGCCCAGCCGATCATCGGCGGAAAGGCGCCGGCGGCACCGCCGATAACGATGTTCTGCGGCGTCGAGCGCTTCAGCCACATCGTATAAATCACGGCGTAGAAGAAAATCGTGAAGGCGAGGATCGAGGCTGCGAGCCAATTGACGGCGAGCCCCAGGATAACCACCGAAAAACAGGAAAGCACCAAGCCGAATGCCAGCGCCTCGCGCGGAGCGACACGACCGGCCGGTATCGGACGCTTTGCTGTGCGGGTCATGATCGCATCGATATCGGCGTCGTACCACATGTTGAGCGCGCCTGAAGCGCCTGCGCCAATGGCGATGCACAGGATGGCAATGAGACCGAGAACCGGATTGATGTGCCCCGGTGCCAGAACGAGACCGGCAAATGCCGTGAAGACCACGAGCGACATGACGCGCGGCTTCAGAAGCTCAAAATAATCGCGCGCGCTCGCCTCCGACAGGCGGAACTCGCCGTCGTGTGCAAGAGCTTTGCGATTGCCGATAACTGTCATTCTATTGTCCTGCAAACTTGTAAGCCGACCGCCGCACTGTAACACGCGGCGGTCGCGATTTCTCGCATCTTACTTGATGCGCGGGAGCTGTTCCCACTGGTGATACGGCGGCGGCGAAGACAGCTGCCATTCGAGCGTCGTTGCGCCTTCACCCCACGGATTGTCACCGGCAACGCGCTTCCTGGCGAAGGCTTCGAAGACACCGACGAGGAAGATCAGCACGCCGACGGCCGAGATGTAGGAACCGATCGAGGAAACATAGTTCCAGCCGGCAAACGCATCCGGGTAGTCGATGTAGCGGCGCGGCATGCCCGCGAGGCCAAGGAAGTGCTGCGGGAAGAACACCAGGTTGACGCCGATGAACATGACCCAGAAGTGCAGCGTGCCAATGAACTCGTTGTACATGTAGCCGGTCATCTTCGGGAACCAGTAGTACCAAGCAGCGAAGATGGCGAAGACGGCGCCAAGCGACAGAACGTAGTGGAAGTGAGCCACGACGTAATAGGTGTCATGCAGGGAGCGGTCGAGACCGGCATTGGCGAGCTGGACGCCCGTCACGCCACCGACGGTGAACAGGAAGATGAAGCCGATCGCCCAGACCATCGGCGTGCGGAAGCTGATCGAGCCACCCCACATCGTCGCGATCCAGGAGAAGATCTTCACGCCCGTCGGAACGGCGATGACCATCGTTGCGAACACGAAGTAGCGCTGCGCGTCGAGCGACAGGCCGACCGTATACATGTGGTGCGCCCAGACGACGAAGCCGACGGCACCGATCGCGACCATGGCGTAGGCCATGCCGAGGTAGCCGAAGATCGGCTTGCGCGAGAAGGTCGAGATGATGTGGCTGACGATGCCGAAGCCGGGCAGGATCAGGATGTATACTTCGGGGTGACCGAAGAACCAGAACAGGTGCTGGTAGAGGATAGGGTCGCCACCGCCTTCCGGCACGAAGAAGGACGTACCGAAATTGCGGTCGGTCAGCATCATGGTGATGGCGCCGGCAAGAACCGGGAGCGACAGCAGAAGCAGGAAGGCGGTGATCAGAACCGACCAGGCAAAGAGCGGCATCTTGTGAAGCGTCATGCCCGGAGCGCGCATGTTCAGGATCGTGGTGATGAAGTTAATCGCACCGAGGATCGAGGACGCACCGGCAATGTGGAGCGCGAAGATCGCAAGGTCGACAGCCGGACCCGGCGTGCCGGAGCTCGACAGCGGCGGATACATCGTCCAGCCGCCGCCTGCGCCGTAAGCGCCCGCCGGACCTTCGACGAACATCGACATGACCAGCAGAAGGAAGGCCGGAACGATCAGCCAGAAGGAGATGTTGTTCAAACGCGGGAACGCCATGTCAGGCGCACCGATCATGATCGGCACCATCCAGTTGGCGAAGCCACCGATCATCGCCGGCATGACCATGAAGAAGATCATGATCAGCGCGTGCGCTGTGGTGAACATGTTGAACATCTGCTTGGCGCCGTCGATGGCGGCGTCGCCTTCATAGCCGTAAACCATCGATGCCAGACCGTGGAAGATCTGGATGCCCGGCTCCTGCAGCTCCATGCGCATGGCAACGGAGAGCGCGCCGCCGACGATGCCGGCCATGATCGCGAAGATCAGGTAAAGCGTGCCGATATCCTTGTGGTTCGTCGAAAAGAACCAGCGATTGATGAAGCTCGGCTTGTGCGAGTGATCGTGATGGTCGTCATGGGCGTGTGCGCCATGACCGTGATCATGCGAATGATCGTGTGCGGAAGGTCCAGCCATGTCCCGTTCCCTCTTCCCTTACTGTGCGACGTTTTCGGCAACGTCGACGGTCTTTGCGGGACCATCGGTTGCGGCCATGAGTGTCTTGTACGCCCCAGGCAGATCAGTAGCAGCACCGGCGAGCCACTGCTTGTACTTGTCCTCGGAAACGACGTGGATAGCGATCGGCATGAACGCATGGTCCTTGCCGCAGAGTTCGGAGCACTGGCCGTAGAACAGGCCTTCCCGCTCGGCACGGAACCAGGTTTCGTTCAGGCGACCCGGTACGGCGTCGATCTTGACGCCGAAAGACGGCATTGCAAAAGCGTGAATGACGTCGGTGGGAGCAGCCGTCACGAGAACACGGACGGTCTTGTTGACAGGCAGGACCAGCTCATTGTCCACGGCCAGGAGGCGCGGATAACGCGACTTGTCTTCCTTGCCGGCAGCGGCGCGGTCCTGATCCTTCAGAAGATAGGAGTCGAAAGCGACCGGGGTTTCGCCCGAGCCTTCATATTCATAGTTCCACTGCCACTGGGTGGCCGTCGCCTTGATGGTGACATCCGGATTTTCCGGCAAAGTCAGCTGGGCGGTCAAAAGGTTAAACGAAGGCACCGCGAGGAAAAGAAGCACGAGAACCGGTCCCACGGTCCATGCGACTTCGATCAGCGTATTGTGGCTCGTTTTGGAAGGCACCGGATTGGCACCGGAGCGGAACTTCAGACAGACGACAATAAGAAGGACCAACACGAAAAGCGTGATCGGAACGATAAACCACAGGGTATATTGCTCAAACCAATGAATGTCTCGCATGATCGGCGTGGCTGCCGGCTGCAATGTTGCCTGCCACGGCTGCGGCTGGTCGGCATAACTGCCGGAAGCAAAAAGCAGACAGACCAGCGCGGTCAGAGCTGCAGAAGCCTTCTTAATCACCTTAATATCTCCCTCGAGCGCTGGTCCGTGCAAAATCGCGCACAGAATCCTTGCCATCTCAGCGCTTCAAACCACAGTTTGTCATTGATCGCAACCGCCCAAAGCGTTTGTTCGTGCGGCATTTTCGCATTCAAACAGCTTGATCCAAGCATAAAGAAACATTCCATCTTTTCGCTATCACCGACGAAATAAAGCTTGTGCAGCGCCCGACTACGCCAACATTCTCGGATAAACGTCCCATTTCCGCCGTAGTCCCCGGCTTTTCAGCGGGTGGGGCTTTTCATTTTTGGTGGCGCGCCCCAATTTAGCGGCACTGATTCGAATTGCAGAGGTTTTCATGGGTTTCCGTTCCCTCGCACGGCCGTTCGTGCTGACAGCGTGCATTGCGGCCGCAGCGACTGCTCCCGCTTTCGCCCAGCAGCAGCCCGCGCCGGCACAGCCCGCGCCCCAAGCTCCCGCCACACAGGCAACGCCCGGCCAGACGCAGCCGCAGGCACCCGGCACCGTAAAGTCGAACCACGGCGCATGGTCGGTCGTCTGCGACAAGCCGGCCGGCGCCTCGACCGAGCAGTGCGCCTTGATGCAGAACGTCATAGCCGAGGATCGGCCTGAGGTCGGTCTCTCCGTCGTGGTGCTGAAGACCGCCGACCGCAAGTCAAAAATCCTGCGCGTCCTCGCCCCGCTCGGCGTCCTGCTGCCGAACGGCCTCGGCCTTAACGTCGACGGCAAGGATATCGGCCGCGCCTATTTCGTACGTTGCTTCGCCGATGGCTGCTACGCTGAGGTCGTTCTCGAGGACGAGCTGCTGAAGACCTTCCGCAGCGGCGCGAGCGCCACCTTCATCGTCTTCCAGACGCCGGAAGAGGGGATCGGCATTCCTGTCGACCTCAAGGGTTTCGCTGAAGGCTACGACGCCCTCCCCTGATCGTCTCGCCTTCGGGGCTTGCTCGAACCGTCCACCGAACCTACATCGGCTGATAGCATTCCTGCTTCAGCGGAGCATAAAGATATGAATACGGATCTCCTGACGCTTTTCGATGCCGACGAAGCGAAGATGCGCTCGCTTGTTGCCGAGGCGCTTTCCGGCGCTGATGATGGGGAGCTCTACATCGAACATTCCCAGGCGGAATCGCTGATGTTCGATAACGGACGCCTCAAGGGCGGCAGCTTCAACACCGAGCAAGGCTTCGGCCTGCGCGCAGTTGCCGGCGAAGCGGTCGGCTATGCGCATGCGGGCGACCTCTCCGTCGCGGCCCTGAAGCGCGCCGCCGATGCGGTTGGCGCCGTCACCCGCGGTCATGCGGGCAGCTATGCGGCGGCTCCCCAGCGGACCAACAAGAAGCTCTATTCCGACGAGAACCCGATCGGCACGCCGACCTTCGAAGAGAAGGTCAAGGTGTTACAGGACATCGACGCCTATCTGCGCGGCAAGGACGCCAAGGTGCGCCAGGTGACCGCATCGATCGCCGCCAGCTGGCAGGTTGTCGATATTCTGCGCGCCGATGGTCACCGCGTTCGCGATATCCGGCCGATGACGCGTATCAACATCTCGGTCATTGCAGGCGAAGGCGACCGCCAGGAGAGCGGTTCCTACGGCAGCGGCGGCCGCATCGGTTTTGGCGATTTCATCGCCGAGGACAACTGGCAATACGGCGCCGACGAAGCCTTGCGGCAAGCGCTGGTGAACCTGGAGGCGATCGAGGCGCCCGCCGGCACCATGGACGTCGTGCTTGGTTCCGGCTGGCCGGGTGTCATGTTGCACGAAGCGGTAGGCCACGGTCTCGAAGGGGATTTCAACCGGAAAAAGACGTCGGCCTTTGCCGGTCTCCTCGGCCAGATGGTTGCGGCGCCCGGCGTCACAGTCGTTGACGACGGTACGATCGACAACCGCCGCGGCTCGATCACCATCGATGACGAGGGCACGCCGTCCGGCTACAACGTGCTGATCGAAAACGGCAAGCTGGTCGGGTACATGCAGGACCGACAGAACGCCCGCCTGATGGGCATGACACCGACGGGCAACGGCCGTCGGCAGGGCTATGCCCACGTTCCAATGCCCCGCATGACCAACACCTACATGCTGGGTGGCGACAAGACGCCGGAGGAAATCATTTCCTCCGTCAAGAGGGGCATTTACGCGGTTTCGTTCGGCGGCGGCCAGGTGGATATCACATCGGGCAAGTTCGTGTTCGGCTGCACGGAGGCCTACCTGATCGACAACGGCAAGATTGGCGCCCCGATCAAGGGCGCGATGCTGATCGGCAACGGGCCGGACGCCATGAAGCGTGTTTCAATGGTCGGCAATGACATGAAGCTCGACACCGGGATCGGCAATTGCGGCAAGGCTGGGCAATGGGTTCCGGTTGGTGTCGGCCAGCCGCACCTCAGGATGGATCAGATCACCGTCGGCGGCACGAAAGCCTAGTCTAGAACGAGCAGCGGCGATGAGCGAAATCGAAATCAGACCTTTCGTTGCCTCCGATATCGATGATGTTTTCGCGGTGATCCTGCCGATCCAGCGCGAGGAATTCGGCATCGCGATCACAGCCGACGACCAGCCTGATCTCGCCGCCATTCCTGATTTCTATCAATCCGGAAAAGGTCAGTTCTGGGTGGCGGTGCGCAATGGCCAGATCGTCGGCACGATCGGGCTGAAGGACATCGGCAACAGCCAGACGGCGCTGCGCAAGATGTTTGTTGCTGCCGATGTGCGCGGTCGCGAACATGGAGTCGCAGCCCGTCTTCTTGCCGGGTTGGTTGACCATGCGGAGGCTCAGGGGATCAAAGACATCTTCCTTGGGACCACGGACAAATTCCTCGCCGCCCACCGGTTCTACGAGAAGAATGGATTCGCCGAAGTTTCGAAAAGTGAGCTTCCGCCATCGTTCCCACTGATGGCCGTGGACAGCAAATTCTATCGGCGCAGGATCACTGCAGCCTAGCGCTGCTCTGGCCGGAAGAGCCATTTGCGCTTGATTGCCGCTGAGAGATCCAGATCGTTCCTGTGCGCGAAAAGAAGGATGTGGCCGAGGACATCGGCCGCCTCGTCGGCAAGGTCCAGCCGTAGCTCCTCATCCGACCTGCCCTTTTTGCGCCCTCTCCCGCTGACACGGTTCCAAGCCTGGGTAAGCTCGCCGATTTCCTCCTGAAGCTTCAGCAGAAACCAGTCGGCGTCGCGCTCGATGCCGTTGGCATCGGCGTAGTTCCGCGACGCACGCTCGAACTTTTCGGCGAGATCACTCAGCATCATGTTCTCCTTTTGTTTACAAAGGAGAACCCTGATTCTGTCGGAAAGTCGAGATGGATCAGCCGTGATCGGGCAACAGCATGCAGTCGTAGGAACGCTGCTTCAGCGCGTCGCAGGCAGATGTAGCGGCCTCGCGGCTCTGAAAGCCGATAAAGCGAGCGCGATAGACCTTGTTCGCGCCATTGCCGACAGCCTCGGTATAAGGCGATGCGGCCTTCAGTGCCGCACCACCTTCGGCCTTGGCCTGGGCCAGAAGGGCACGGGCGGCATCGTCGCTCGATGCAGCCGAGATCTGGATCTGCCAGTCGCCGGATGCCGACGGCGCGCCTGCGGACTTGGCGGCGATCTTGCCGGCATTGGCGGGTTCGGCGGCGGCGAACGGGCGCTCCAACGGTACAGTCGTATCGCTCAGAAAGCCGAGCGCCTTCGGCGCGAGATCATTGGTGCGCGGCGCAGTTCCCGGGATCGGCAGATCGGCATCAGCGGCAGCCGAAGCAACTTCGACTGTCTGGCGCGAGTTGGTGCTCGCGACGAGGTTGCCGCCCGCCGAGCGGCCAAGAAACTTGTCGAGCAGACCGGCCATTTTGGCGTCGCGGCTGCGGGCAGTGCGGCCACCGAGCACGACGCCGACGACCCGGCGGTCGCCATCCTTGACAGCGCTGACCAGATTGAAGCCAGACGCGTTGGTATAACCCGTCTTGATGCCGTCCATGCCCTGGTAGCGGTACATCAGATTGTTGTGGCCGCGGATCGTGCGCCCACGGAACGTGAAGCTCGCCGTCGAGAACAGGCGGTATTCGCTCGGGAAATTCCGCATCAGCGCCACGGCAAGCGTGGACATGTCCCGCGCCGTAGTGACCTGCCGACCATCCGGAAGGCCGGAGGCATTGTAGAAGGCCGTACGGCGCATGCCGAGCTGCCGCGCCTTCTGCGTCATCATGGCTGCAAAGTTGGCTTCGGAACCGCCGAGCTTCTCGGCCATGGCTGCGGCAGCATCGTTGGCCGACTTGGTGATCATGCCGAGGATTGCTTCTTGAACGGTGATGGAATCGCCCGCGCGAACGCCGAGCTTTGTCGGCGGCCGCGAGGCGGCGTATCTCGACATGACAAGCGGAGTGTTCCAGCTGATCTTGCCGCGCTTGATCGCCTCGAAGGCCATATAAATGGTCATCATCTTCGTCAGCGACGCGGGATGATTCAGCACATCGGCGTTCTCGGCACTGAGCACCTTGCCGGTTCGGGCATCCAGGATCAGGGAGGCGCTGCCTGCCATCGCGGTCAACGGCGCCGCAACGACGAGCGTCGCTGTCATAATCGCGGCCAACAGCTTCTTCATGAAATTTCCCCTCAATGAACGAATAGCCGGCGCCATTCGGATTTGTCCCGTTCCACTACAGCAGTCGCCGATATGGCGCGACTTTGCGGCAACCGGTACCATTTTTGTCAAGTTTTACCTTTCATAGTGAAAATCCCGTAAAGAGGACACTCAAAAATCTTCATTCAGCAACACTTAACCGCAGGCTTGCTAGTTTCGCGGCTCCAGAAACCAGCGAGCAGTTGAGATGGCGGCGAGTATCAAAGGGCTTGCAAAGCAGATTGCGATTGCAGGCGGTCTTGAGACGGCCAACCTCCTGCGCGCAGCAGGCGTGATGCGCGGCGCGCGCGGACTTGGGGCCATCTGCACGCTCCATCATGTCCGTCCACGCGAGGAAACCGCTTTCGCGCCGAACGCGCACCTGGAAATCACGCCGGTATTCCTCGATCTCGTTCTCGATCGCCTGATGAGCGACGGCTATCGTTTCGTGGCGCTCCACGAGATTCCAGCGCTGCTTTCGCAAACCGGGTCCAGCCAGCCCTTTGCCGCCTTCACGCTCGATGACGGCTACCGCAACAATCTCGTCTACGCCCTGCCCATCTTCGAAAAGTACGATGCGCCTTTCACGGTATTCGTCGCCAAGGGCCTCGCCGAACGCACGCATACGATCTGGTGGGAGACGCTGGCAGCGCTTCTGCGGAGAGAGGAGAGGCTCGGCTTCGATTTCGGTAGTGGCCACGAGATGCTTGACATCACGACGACCGAAGCAAAGGGCCGCGCTTTCGCGCGCATCGCCAGCCATCTTCATCGACATGACGAACGCGCCGCCGTCGCGGCCATCGACCTGATGGCGCGAAAGCACGAGATCGATCCGGACGAAATCGTCGACGATCTCGTCATGACACCGGCGGAATTCAATCTGCTTGAGGCGAGCCCCCTCGCCTCACTCGGCGCCCATACAATCAGCCACCGGGCGATCTCACGCCTCTCCGATCAGGAGGTTCGCGACGAGATGGAGGTGTCCCGCGACTACGTTGCAGCGATCACCGGACACCGGCCGGGCTCCTTCGCCTACCCTTATGGCACGCGCGAGGCCGTAACCCAGAGACAGGCACAGATCGCGCGCGAAGTCGGTTTCGACCTCGCGGTGACGACACAGGCGGGTGTCGTCACGAAGCGCTCGCTCAACAACATGACCTATCTGCCGAGGCTTTCGATCAACGGTCTCTATCAAAAGGTGCGGTACGTGTCCGGCCTTGCCTCCGGTATTCCGTTTCGGTTTGCGCCAAACAGGAGCTGAACGCTTCACGGATACATGCGAACCTTCGTCCAATCGCCTTCCGGCGAAGCCCGGCGAAACTCGATACGATCATGCAGGCGGAACTTCTGGTCCTTCCAGAACTCGATCGACACCGGCCGGATCCGAAAGCCCGACCAATGCGCAGGACGCGGGATCTCGCCGATCGCGTAGCGGGCGGTGTATTCGGCAACAGCTTTCTCAAGCGCGAACCGGCTCTCCAGCGGCCGCGACTGCTTCGACGCCCAGGCGCCAATCCGGCTGCCGCGGGCGCGCGTCTTGAAGTAAGCGTCTGCTTCTTCGTCCGTCACAGCTTCGACAGGCCCGCGCAACCGAACCTGGCGGCGCAGCGTTTTCCAGTGGAAACACATGGCCGCCTTCTTCTGTCCGAGAATTTCCTGGCCTTTCTGGCTCTCGAAATTCGTGTAGAAGACAAAGCCGTCGTGATCGAATCCCTTAAGGAGTACCATGCGGACGTTGGGAAGGCCGTCCTCGTCGACCGTCGCAAGCGCTACCGCATTCGGGTCATTGATCTCGGAAGCTTCTGCCTCTTTCAGCCACTCCGAGAAAAGATCGAAGGGTTCGTATCGCTCGGTGAAGTCACCGCTTGTTAACTCATTTGCCGACATATTAGCTCAAATGCCCCGGGTTTATTCGAAGTTTGCCCAGCTTTTAGCTACTGGACAGGACGCAGGGTGGAAGTCATAGCAAAGTCAGATCGCCATACAAAGGGTCTGCTGCGTCGCAGCGCGGACCTCTGCGTTGTCGGTACGGCGGTGCTCTCCCTCTCCGCCTGCGTCTCCAGCGGATTGGACCTCTTCAGCAGCTCGAAGGTCGATCGGTCGGTTGCGACTGGCACCGTGCCACAGCCAGCGCCGACGAGCGACTCGATTTCCGACGAAATGACCGTCGGCAACGCCGTGACCTCGGCCGATATCCAAAGGTTGGAGGGACGCCCCCTCCCCTGGGCGAATGCCTCGACCGGCAGCGCCGGCGTCATCGACACGATCGTCGAGAACACGGATTCCGGCCAGGTTTGCCGCCAGTTCCGCACGACGCGGCACTCCTATGTCGGCATCGCGAAATTTTACGGCAAGACCTGCCTGGTCGGCGGCGGCAACTGGCAACTGATGAGTTTCCAGCCGGAAAGCTGAGTGCCGCGCGTTGCGTGCTTAACGCGCGCGGTTCCGTCCTCTCATGATGTTTAGCAAAAGGCTAACCATTCGGCGCAAAAGCGAGTTGTCCGCCACGCGGGCTAAGAACTGATTAGCAACTTCTACTCACAATCCGCCTGACGTGCGCACGGCTGCTTCCCTGGGGATGAGGCCGAGCGCCAAGTCAGAGGCTTCGGGGTGCTAGGGCAAGGGACAGGCACACCGCATCGGAACACCGGCGGTTTGGGGACATGCGCGATCCTTATAAGATTTTGGGCGTCAAGCGGGACGCGGGGCAGGACGAGATCAAGGCAGCCTGGCGCCACATGGCCAAGGCGGTTCACCCGGACCACAATCAGGGTGATCCGACGGCGAGCGCCCGCTTTGCCGAGATTGGCCGCGCCTATGAGACGTTGAAGGATCCGAAGAAGCGGAGCCTCTTCGACAATGCCGCGCGCATGGCGGAAGCCAAAGCCAATGAGAACACGATCATGCAACAGCGCCAGGCGGCTCGCGAAGCTGCCATGCGTGCCAAGGCAGCGCAAGCCAATGCCGAGCGCGTGATGGAAGAACTCGCGCGCGCCGCCGCCCAGAAGACCGCGGCCGATGCCGCCAACCAGCAGAAGACGGGTGCTGCCGAACCGGCAGAAGAAATGATCGAACGTATCTTCGGCACGCAGGCACGCGCCGCAGCCGGTGGTGGTCGCGACCAGGGTTTTAGCGCTGGTGCCGCGAGGCGGCCGGAACCGGAGGCCGCGATCGCAGACAAACAGCCGGAGGCCGGCAAGGCCGAGGCTGAGCAGCAGGCTGCCGAGGACGCGGCCGCTCAGGCCTCTGCGATCATGCAGCCACTCAGCTTGCTGACTTCCCTGGTGCGTCGCTTCACCGGCAGCGGGACGCAGCAGGCACCTGAAAAGGTGCCCGACCAGTTCGCAACGAAGACCGTGAGCATCGACGATCTCATCAAGGGCAGCTGGCTGACGGTCGATCTCGGCGAAGGCCGGGAGGCCGGATTTGCGCTGGCCGCCGGTACGACGGAAGGCCACCAGGTACGTCTCAAGGGCCAAGGCCACAAGCTGACCGGCATGCAGCGGGGCGATGCGGTCATCAATATCCACATTGCGCCCGATGAGCGGTTTACCGTCAGTGGCTTCGACCTGCACACCGTGCTGCCGGTGACGATCGAAAATGCCGTGCTCGGAACCGATGCGCGCATCGAGGGCCCTCGCGGGCCGATCAACGTCACGGTTCCCGCCTGGTCTGGCTCCGACAAGACGATCCGAATTTCCGGTCAGGGACTTGCGAACGCAGATGGCGGCAAGGGAGATCTCGTCGTCGAACTGCGCATTATGTTGTGGGAAAAACCTGACGACAAAGTCACCGATCTGATGCGAAGCATGAAGAACGGGCTGTTTCTGTGAAATTTAGGTGACAAGCGCACCCTTTGTTACGATCCCTAACAGTTGATGATTGCTACTAATCTTGAACCGATTAGCAGCCTATGCCATAGGCAGGACCTATCAGAATTTCTTAGGGGGCAAAATATGGCTCAGGCAACAGGCCTCATGTCAGGCAAGCGCGGCGTCATCATGGGCGTTGCCAACAATCGTTCGATTGCGTGGGGTATTGCCAAGGCTATTCATGCACAGGGCGGCGAAATCGCATTTACCTACCAGGGTGATGCACTGAAGAAGCGCGTCGAGCCCCTGGTTGCAGAGGTAAACGGCGTTCTTGCCGGACATTGCGATGTCAGCGACGAGTCGACCATCGATGCCGTCTTCGACCACGTCGAAAAGCTGTGGGGCAAGATCGACTTCATCGTTCACGCGATCGGCTTTTCGGACAAGGACGAGTTGACCGGCCGCTATGTCGATACCTCGGCCGACAACTTCGCCAAGACCATGCAGATCTCCGTCTATTCCTTCACCTCGGTGGCGCGTCGCGCCGAGAGGCTGATGACGGATGGCGGCTCCATGCTGACTCTGACCTATTACGGCGCCGAGAAGGTCATGCCGAACTACAACGTAATGGGCGTTGCCAAGGCGGCGCTGGAAGCCAGCGTGAAGTACCTGGCGGTCGACCTCGGACCGAAGAACATTCGCGTCAACGCCGTCTCCGCCGGCCCGATCAAGACGCTTGCAGCTTCCGGCATCGGCGACTTCCGCTACATTCTGAAGTGGAACGAATACAATGCGCCGCTGCGTCGGACGGTGACGATCGAAGAGGTCGGCGATGTCGGCCTATATCTGCTTTCGGATCTTTCTCGCTCGGTCACCGGCGAAGTCCACCATGCCGACAGCGGCTATCACGTCGTCGGCATGAAGGCGGTAGACGCACCGGACATTTCCGTCATAAAGGACTGATCGCACTCCTTTGCTGCGTCGTGCTCGCGACCCCTTCTTCGCGACAGCGATTGAGGGGTTGCGTGCCGTAAACGGAGCCGATCATTGCTTATCTACGTCGTCAGACACGGCCAGACAGACTGGAACGCCGAACGCCGCCTGCAAGGGCAGAAGGACATCCCGCTCAATGCCATCGGCAGAGCGCAGGCGTGGCAGAATGGTATCGACCTCGCAGAAATCCTGAAAGTCGAGGCAATCCCCTTTGACTTCGTCGCGAGCCCGCTCGCGCGAACCCGCGCCACGATGGAGATCATGCGCGAGGCGATGGGTCTTCCGTCGAAAGATTATCGAACCGACGAGCGCCTAGTGGAGGTTTCCTTCGGCGCTTGGGAAGGTTTCACGATCAAGGAATTAAAGGCAACGGCCCGGGACCGCATCACCGAGCGTAATCTCAACAAATGGGATTTCATTCCGCCAGGAGACGACGCGGAGAGCTACGAAATCATGTCCTGGCGCGTGGCGTCCTGGTTGAATTCCGTCGACAAGCCTACGGTTTGCGTGACTCATGGCGGCGTCATACGCAGTCTTTTCAGGACCATTGCGGCCTTACCGAAGGACGAAGCGGCAGAGGGCGAGATTCCGCAGGACCGGATCCTTAAGATTGATCGGGACAACGGGTCGATCGGCTGGATCTAGTTCCGATTACTGAACGACATCGAGATCGTTGATGACGCGCTTGCCGTCGACCTCGGTATAGAAGACGATAACCTTGACGCCCGCCTTCAGCCCCTCGAAATTGAACTCTTCCGGCGCTTGGTAGGTTTTTCCGTCATCCAGAGTGAGGCTGAGATTGGTCATATCGACCTTCTTGATCGTCGCCTCGACGTCCGCGCTTTCAGCAAATCCGCCGATCGGCGACAAGAAACTCGCTGTGGCCAAAAGCGTAGCTACTACGAAGCGCATGGCGGACTTCCCTCGAAAACGCGACTCGATAACCCAACTGCGCACAGATAACCCCCCGAATATGGCGAAATTTGCCCGGAAGAATGATCTTCCGCGTCCAATTAATGAATAGTACTTTAACAATAACCGCATGCATTCGTTAATTATTTTCCCCGTATGTCCGCCTTTCTGGCAAAGAGGATTTCCGGGAAATCGTAAATTAACCGCCCCTATCTAAAGTCTCCCTCGAACATGGGAGACTGGGTTTTGCTATTCCGCCACAAAGACAGCAACACGTTGCGGCGCGTCTTCAGGAATACACGCCTTGCCCTCCTAGTCTCCGGCCTCGTTGCTATTGTCGTCGTGATCGTCGGCTTTGGGCTCGACCGCGCCAATACTGCCGCTCATCTGCGCGAACTGACGATCCGGACGGAAAACGAGGTGAGTCTGATTCGTGCGCGCATCAGCGCGCAGACCAACATGGACATTACCGTCGTACGCGACTTGGCCAACATGGTTGCGGTCAATTCCAGCGTAAATGCCGAGGAGATGGAGCGGCAGATCAACTGGCTGCTCATCCAGAATCCCCACTTCCTGGATATCGCCATCGCGCCGAACTTTATCGTCGGCAATGTCTTTCCCTCGCAAGCGGGTAAAGGTCGCATCGGCAAGGATGTCCGCGAGGTCCTCCTCGCCCGTCAAGCGGTGACGCGCGCCAGCGCCGAGCAGGCGCGTTTCTATGGACCGATTGCCGCCAGCGACGGCAAGGAAGCTTTCGGAATCTTCTTTCCCGTCTTCGTGAAGGAGAATGGGCAACGCCGTATCTGGGGCGCAGTCGAGGTTATGATCGACGCGAACATGTTCTATCAGAACACCGGATTGAAGCCCGCGCACAACAGTGAGAATCAGGAGAAATATCCGCACCTCGACCATCTCTCGATTGCGGTTCGCGACCTCGCTCTTGCGGACTCGGCCCTACCCTTTTTCGGCTCACCGGATTTGCGTGACAAGCGGCCGATGACGCGAAAGATCGCCTTTGCCGGCGGGCGCTGGGAAATTGCCGCGGCTCCGAAGACCGGTTGGAACGCGATTCCGGAAAACCAGTCGACGCTTCGGCTGATTATCGCTGCCGCAGGCTGCATCACCATCGTCCCAGTCTTCTTCGCGACCTTGCTGCTCGGCGAGCGAAACCGCAACATCGTCCAACTCAAGGTGCGCGAAGCTACGCTGCTCAAGCTGTCGCAGCGCCTCAATCTGGCATTGGAGTCGTCGAACATCGGCATATGGGAGCTGCACGACCACGGCGAAACGCTCTTCTGGGATGCCCGGGCCGCAGCGCTCCACGGGAAGCCGGCAGAAGATGGCAGTCACTCGCTGGAAGACTGGCTTGCCGCGATCGTTGCCGAAGACCGGCACCTCGCGGAGGTCCATTTCTTCAACTACCACGTCGCCGGTTCAGCCTACGAGACACAATACCGCGTCATCGCCGAGGACGGCAGCGTCCGACACCTGCGGTCGATCGGCTCCTTCTACACGGACGCGGCCGGCGACGACAAAACGGTCGGGATCGTCTGGGACGTCACCACCGACGCGGAAGCGGCCGAAACCCTGCGTAAGGCAAAGGATGTCAGCGACGTCAAGAATGCCGAACTGGAGATGGCGCTGGACGAACTGTCGCGGCGCGAGGCTGAACTCGCCGAACTCTCAGGTAAGCTGGACCTGGCCCTCGACACCTATCAGTGCGGGATATGGGAGGCGACGCTCGGTGATGAAGGCTCGATCTGGGACGACCGGATGCACGAGCTCTATGGCCTGAAGCCAAGGGTCGGCTTCATGACCGAACCGGTCTGGCTTTCCTGCATTCTGCCGGAGGACCAGGCACTGGCTCGCGAAAGCGCGCGTCATTTCAAGCACCTTGGTGACACTCATACCCTGATCTGTCGGGTTCCCGTCGAGGACGGCGCGATGCGTTACGTCCGCTCCACTGGCAAGGTGCATAAGACCTCAGGCGGCAAACTGAAGATTATCGGCGTTGCCTTCGACATCACCGAGGATGCGCTGATGACGGTGCAGCTCAAGGCCGCCAAGGACGAGGCGATCGCCAAGAACATCGAACTCGAGATCGCCAAGAACCGCATCGAGCACAATTCGCTGCACGACCCGCTGACGGCGCTTGCCAACCGCCGCAAGCTTGATATCGCGCTTGAAAGGCTGACCCTCGACGGGCGGAGCGAGCGGCAGAAATTCGCCATCCTCCACATCGACCTCGACAGGTTCAAGGAGATCAACGACACGCTTGGCCATGCCGCAGGCGACGCAATGCTGATCCATGCATCGCGGGTACTGTCGAGGAACCTACGCCAAGACGACCTCGTGGCGCGTATCGGCGGCGATGAGTTCGTGATCCTGGCGCACAACGCCAGCGATACGGATATGTCTGCCCTTGCAGGCCGGATCATCGAGCAGATGCGCCAGCCGATCGACTTCGAGGGCTTTGCCTGCCGCTGCGGCGTCTCCATCGGCATCGCGCTCGCCAATGGCGTGCACGTCGATGCACGCAAGGTGCTGATCAATGCCGACATCGCCCTTTACCGCGCCAAGAGCCAGGGCCGGAACCGCTACGAGTTCTTCAATCACAATCTCCAGGCCGACATCATCAACAACAAGCGCCTGGCCGACGAGATCCTTGCCGGCATCGAGAACGGCGAGTTTATCGCCTGGTATCAGCCGCAGTTCTCGGCGCGCACGATGCAACTCACCGGCGTCGAAGCCCTGGTTCGCTGGCAGCATCCTTCCCGCGGATTGTTGACGCCGGACAAGTTCCTGAAGGTCGCCGACGAGATCAACGTCGTCCAGACGCTCGACCGCATCGTGCTCGACACCGCGCTGAAGGACAAGATGCGTTGGGCGGCACGGGGTGTGACCATTCCGAAGATTTCGGTCAACGTTTCAGCGCGACGGCTGCATGACGAAATGCTCGCAGAATCGCTGAGTGGCCTGCAGATCCGCCCCGGCGAACTCTCCTTTGAACTGGTCGAGTCGATCTTCCTCGACGAAAGCGAGGATGTAGCCGCGCATAACCTCGAGCGGATCAAGACGCTCGGGGTCGACATCGAAATCGACGATTTCGGAACGGGTCACACGTCGATTGTCAGCCTCCTCAAGCTGAAGCCGAAGCGGCTGAAGATCGACCGGCAGCTGGTTCAGCCGATCATGAATTCGCCGCAGGAGCGCGCGCTGGTCAGCTCGATCATCGACATCGCCCGCTCGCTCGGCGTCGAAACGGTGGCCGAGGGCGTCGAAACGGCAGCGCATGCCACCCTCCTTGACGAACTCGGCTGTGACCTCCTGCAGGGCTATGCCTTCTCCCGCCCGCTGTCCTTCGAGGATTTCACGGAGATGGCAATCGAAAGCTCCTGGCGCATCGCCTCCTGAGGCCATCGTTCACAATCCGCGGAAACACCATTTCCTTTCGTTGGCGATTTGGAGCAAAGAAAGGCTTTTGCCGCCGCGTTTTTTTGGCCTATGAGTGTCGCGCATTTTCAGATGAAGGACGCCGCCGGTGACGATCGGTTGGCGTGATCCGGTCGGGACACATGTCGCACAATACATTCGGTCATCTCTTCCGCGTAACCACCTGGGGCGAAAGCCACGGCCCGGCGCTCGGCTGCGTCGTTGACGGCTGCCCCCCCGGTCTGCGCTTCAAGCTCGAGGATATTCAGGTCTGGCTCGACAAGCGAAAGCCCGGCCAGTCGCGCTTTGTAACGCAGCGTCGCGAGGCCGATCTGGTCAAGATTCTGTCCGGGGTCATGCTGGACGCCGACGGCGAGACGATGATTTCGACCGGTACGCCGATCTCGATGATGATCGAGAACACCGACCAGCGTTCCAAGGATTACGGTGAGATCTCACGGCAATATCGGCCCGGCCATGCCGACTACACCTACGATGTGAAATACGGCATCCGCGACTATCGCGGCGGCGGCCGTTCCTCGGCCCGCGAAACGGCGGCGCGCGTGGCGGCTGGCGGCATTGCCCGTCTTGTTGTGCCTGAGGTCAAGGTGCGCGGCGCCTTGGTGCAGATCGGCAAGCACAAGATCAACCGCCAGAACTGGGATTGGGACCAGGTCGACCAGAATCCGTTCTTTGCACCTGATGCCGCGATCGTTCCCGTCTGGGAAGAATATCTCGACGGTATCCGCAAGAACGGCTCCTCGATCGGCGCCGTCGTCGAAGTCGTGGCCGAAGGCGTGCCGGCGGGCCTCGGCGCCCCCATCTATGGCAAGCTTGACCAGGACATCGCCTCGCTGCTGATGTCGATCAATGCCGTCAAGGGTGTCGAGATTGGCAACGGCTTCGAAGCCGCCGAGATTACCGGCGAGGAAAACGCCGACGAGATGCGCATGGGCAATGACGGCAAGCCCTTGTTCCTGTCGAACAAGGCGGGCGGCATCCTCGGCGGCATTTCGACTGGCCAGCCGGTTATCGCGCGCTTCGCCATCAAGCCAACCTCGTCGATCCTGACCGAGCGCCAGTCGATCGATGCCGACGGCAACAATGTTAATATCCGCACCAAGGGACGGCATGATCCGTGCGTCGGCATCCGCGCCGTGCCGATCGGCGAGGCGATGGTCGCCTGCGCCATCGCCGACCATTACCTCCGTGACCGCGGCCAGACCGGCCGACTGAAATAGGAAATACAGACATGCCTTACGATCAGAAGCGCGTCGTCGATGCGATCCGGGCCTTCGAGGCCGGCGAAATCGTCGTGGTGATGGATGACAACGACCGCGAGAACGAAGGCGACCTGATCGTCGCGGCCGTTCACTGTACCGCGGAGAAGATGGCGTTCATCGTCCGTCACACCTCCGGCATCGTCTGCACACCGATGCCGAAGGAGGAGGCCCGCCGGCTCAACCTGAATGCGATGGTTGCCGAAAACGACTCGGCGCACACGACGGCGTTCACCGTTTCTGTCGATTTCAAGCACGGCACGACGACCGGCATTTCCGCCGACGACCGGACGCTGACCGTTCGCAACCTCGCCAATCCCAATGTCGGCGCCGCCGACTTCGTGCGCCCGGGTCACATCTTCCCGCTCGTTGCGCGGGAAGGCGGAGTGCTTATGCGCTCGGGCCACACGGAAGCTGCTGTCGATCTCTGCAAGCTCGCCGGCCTTCCGCCGATCGGCGTGATCTGCGAACTCGTTAACGATGACGGGACCGTCACGCGCGGGCAGCAGGTCGTCGAATTCGCTGAAACGCATAGCCTGAAGCTGGTGTCCGTTGCCGACCTGATCGCTTACCGCCAGCGCAAGGAAACGCTGATCGAACTCGGCCAGAGCTTCGACATCGAAACACCCTTCGGCAAGGCCAAGGCGCATACCTATTCGCTGCCTTGGGATACGATGCAGCACCTCGCCGTCGTTTTCGGCGACATCCGCGACGGCATCGACATTCCGGTGCGCCTGCACCCTGAGAATGTCGCCGAGGACCTTTTCGGCAAGCGCCGTCCCGTCGACCACTACATGAAGAAGATTGCCGAGGAAGGTCGCGGGATCATCGTCTACCTGCGGGAAGGCTCCGTCGGCGTCGGTCATTCGGACAGTGGTCGCAAGGCACGCAGCCAGGGACGCGAGGCACACGTCGAGGCACAGGTGCGCGACAGCGAGTGGCTGGAAATCGGTCTCGGCGCACAGATCCTCAAGGACCTCGGCGTATCGTCGATCCGGCTCCTGACGAGCCGCGAGCGGCACTATGTCGGTCTCGAAGGCTTCGGCATCAAGATTTCGAAGACAGAGATCTACTAAGCCCGCCATCCGTCGAGATAGGCGACCTTCTCGACGCCGGAGAACCGCGCGATGCGTTGCAACTCGGCGTCGAGCCGGTCCAGGCGACCGGTCGAGGGGCGCACGCCCGGCTCCAGCCATAGGCGCTTGACGTCGAGGCTCCCGCCTCTGCCATCTGCTTTCATGTCGATGCGGCCGATCAGCTTGTCGCCTTCAAGCAGCGGGAAGACATAGTAGCCGCATGCCCGCTTCGGCTCGGCACGAAAACCTCGATGCGATAGAGGCGGCCGCCTGCTTCACGCTCAGGCGGCGATGCGCTTGAAGCGACCGCTGACGTTCTCGATATAGTACTTTCCCGGCGATTGGGCGGTGACCATCGCGATGACCTCGGCTTCCGCCACGCCCTCGAACTGCCGCTCTTCGCCGTTGCTCAGACAGACGCGAAGCCGGCCATCCTCCTGGCTGAAATAGACCGCATCGATCAGCGTTGACTTCACTGCCAACGGCTCCATCTTCGCCTGCCGTCCGGCCCGTGTGACGATCGTGGCGGCGCGCGCATCGCGCCGCTTGCGCAGTAAGGCCCTCACTTCACGGCGAAGGCTGTTCAGTGCCGCCAATGCGGCGAATTTGATGGCTCGTGTTTTCATGCAGCCATCCTACGCAGGCGGCTCTTAAAGAGTTCAAGACAAGCATGGTAAAGCGCGCATCAACATTAATTCTTTGTCATTACGACGCAATTTCCTAAAATATAGACTATCGATGAGCGCCGCTCAGCCTTGCCAACCATCCATTAGGACGACCTGTTCAACGCCAGTGAATTTGGCCAGTCGGTCAAGTTCGGCGAGAAGCTTTTCGATCCGCCCGGCCGACGGGCGTACGCCCGGTTCCAGCCACAGACGCTTGACGTCGAGGCTTCCGCCTTTGCGATCGGCCTTCATGTCGATGCGGCCGATCAGCTTGTCGCCTTCAAGCAGCGGGAAGACATAGTATCCGTATTCCCGCTTCGGCTCGGGCACGAAAACCTCGATGCGATAGAAGAAACCGAAGAGCCGTTCGGTGCGATTGCGGTCGCGGATCATCGGATCGAAGGGGCTGAGCACGCGCACGCGCGGCGGTGCGCCGGGATAGTCCTGCATGCTCGTAAGCAGGTCGGGGACGGCCCAGGAGGGGCGCGGCTTTCCGCCAAGCGCCGGCTCGATCAGGACTTCGATCAACTCGTCGCGATGCGCGTTGACCCAGGCTTTCGCTTCATCGGGCGACAACAGATCCCAGAAGGCGGCGATTTCGCCATGCGTGGCAAAGCCCAGTCGGGTCAGCGCGCTGCGGCAGGCCCAGTCGACAAACTCCTCGTAGGTGACTTCCGGCTCGTGAAACTCAGGCGGAATGACGCGTTCGACGAGATCATAGATTTTCTGGAAGTTCGAGCGTCCGGCGATGGCGAACTTGCCGGTGCGCCAGAAATATTCCAGCGCCGTCTTGTTGGGATGCCAATTCCACCAGCCGCCGGAAACATGCCCGTCCGCCTTGATCTCGCGCGCCATGATGGCGCCGTCACGAGTGACGCGCTCAAATGTCTCGTCGAAGGCGTGTTCGAACCCCTCCCCCTGCCATTTTCGCCAGCGCTCGCCGATTACCTCTTCCTCGTGGCGGAACTTGTGTTTCCAGTATCGGAAGAAGGCGCTCGGCAGGATCGAGGCGTCGTGCGTCCAGTGCTCGAAGAGCGAGCCGTCCTTCTCCAGTAGCGCCGTCAGATGCTCGCGTTTGTAAGTCTGGTTGCGGGAAAACAGGATCTGGTGATGGGCTCGCTCCACCGTCTGGATGCTGTCCACCTGCACGAAGCCGAGTTCGTGGATGAGCTCCAGCAGGCCGGCCTTCGTCAGCGCCTTGTTCGGCGGCGCGCTCAGGCCTTGCTTGGCGAGGAATATGCGGCGGGCATCGGAATTCGAAATGAGATTCGTCATGTGCACATCATAGAACGGAAAATGTTCCTAGCCACCCGTTAAGTTAGGACGATCATCAGGTAGGAGCGGCCGGCATTCATTGCGAGATTTTGAGCTTTCAAAGCGCGAAATTCGTTATAGAACGGCCTCTCAATTCACGAGGGACCAGGTGGATATCCGTTTCGAAGGCGCAGGGGTCAGCTATGGTGCGCGCGTAGCGCTGGCGCCCGTGACGCTGCAGCTCACAGAAAAGCGCATCGGCATCATCGGCCTCAACGGCTCGGGCAAGACGACCTTTGCGCGCCTCATCAACGGCCTGACCAAGCCGAGCATCGGGCGGGTGATCGTCAACGGTCGCGACACGGCCGACGCCAAGGCCGTTCTCACCGATGTCGGTTTCATCTTCCAGTCGCCGCAAAACCAGATCATCCTGCCGGTCGTGCGCGACGACATCGCCTTCGGTCTGAAGTGCCGCGGCTACAAGCCGGCGGAAATTACGGCGAAGGTGGAGGCGGTCCTGCAGCGTTTCAGCGCGGCCCGTCTTGCCGACCGCCGAGCGCACGAGCTCTCGGGCGGAGAGCTGCAACTTGCCGCCCTTTGCTCCGTGCTCGCAACCGGGCCCGATATTCTCATCCTGGACGAGCCGACCAATCAGCTGGACCTCAAAAACCGCAGCCTCGTGCAAAGGCTGGTGGAAAGCCTTCCGGAGAGCGCGATCGTCATCAGCCACGATCTGGAATTGGTCGCGGATTACGAGCGCGTACTGGTTTTCCATGAGGGCATTCTCGTCGCCGACGCGCCGGCCGGAGAGGCGATCCGCCGCTACAGGGAGATCGCAAGCCGATGAAGTCGCTTTTCGTCGAAGGCAACAGCGCCATGCATCGGGTTTCGGCCCGTGCCAAGCTGCTTGTTCTTGCGGCCCTCGGCGTCATGCTCTTCCTTACGGCGAACTTCCTGTTGCTTGCCCTTGGAGTGCTCGCGACGGCCGGGATCTACTTCAGCATCGGCCTTCCGGCGCGATCCGCGCTTGCGCGACTGAAGCCGGTCTTCCTGACGATCCTCATCGTGGCGTTGTTCAGCCTGGCCTTCAATCCCTGGCATATCGCCGTCGTCGCCCTGCTCCGTCTCACGGCATTGATGCTGTTTGCCGCTGCCGTGACTGCAACAACTGCTATTGCGCAATTCATCGACGAAATTACCCTGCTGTCCAGGCCACTGGAGCGGCTCGGACTTCTTCGGGCCGACGATGTCGGGCTGGCTGTCGGGCTCGTCGTCCGCTTTGTTCCCGAGATTCTCGATCGTTATCGTGCCATCCGCGAGGCGCACGCGGCGCGCGGTATCAAGGTGCGGCCGACAACCGTGCTCGTGCCATTGATCATTCTGACGCTGAGGGATGCGGATAACATTGCTGCGGCAATTGACGCGCGCGGCGTTCGGCGGCATGTCAATTGAGAACTCGCTAACAGGAGCCCTGCATGAGCACTCGCGACCTCGTTCTCTCCGCCCTCTTTGCGGCCATCATCGTCGCGCTCGGCATTCTGCCGCCGATCACGCTCGGCTTCATACCGGTGCCGATTACGGCGCAGTCGCTCGGCGTCATGATGGCGGGTGTCGTGCTCGGCGCGCGCCGCGGCACGATCGCGGTCCTGATCGTTCTCGTGCTTGTCGCGATCGGCCTTCCTGTGCTTTCCGGCGGTCGTGGCGGACTTGCTGCCTTTGCCGCACCGACCACCGGCTTTCTCATCGGCTGGGTGCTGGCAGCCTTCGTCACCGGTTATCTCAGCGAACGGCTGGTCAAATCCGAACAGTCTGCGTTGGTGCAGACGGTCGGCTTCTTCTTCGCCGCGATGATCGGCGGCATCGTGGTTCTCTACGCCTGCGGCATCGTCTATCTGGCGTTCGCCGCCCAGCTTGGCCTCTCCAAGGCGTTCCTCGGCTCAATGGCATTTATCCCCGGCGACGTCGTCAAGGCCTTCGTTGCGGCACTTGTCGGCCGCGCGGTCATGGTCGGCTATCCCCTCCTGCCGGTGCGCAGCTAATCGACGAAACCATAAAGCCAGTCACGCGTGTCTTCGGGAAGCGGGACTGGCGAACGATCGTCGCGCGAGCGCGCCTGCCAGATAATTTCGACCTCGGCGGAGCGCTCGTCGCCGATATCGGCCGAAATGATGAAGCCGACCGAACGCATGCCGATCTTGTCGACCGACGCCGTGAACACGACCCGCTCATCGTAATGCAGCGGCCGATGGAGGATACAGGTCACCTTGCTGGCGATATAAAGCGGCTCATTCGCCAGTTGCGGCCTCGACGACCAGAAGGTCGCCAGCACCGACTCGGCATAGGAAATGTAGGAGCCCAAGAAAACCTGGCCGTTCATGTCGACGTCGCGGAACGGCACATTCATCTCAACGGTACGCGTGACCTCGTTCATTGATCTTTCTGCCAATTCTCCCCTCCCTAAAGACTAGCCGCGGGGCCGGACGAAGTAAACGCAGGACTGGCCCCATGACCAAGGCGCGCGGTTGTTGAAATTGCCGCGCCGAGCCCCATCTGCTGTGGATCATGACGGGACGGAAAGATAGAGTGACACCATGAGCACCCGCCTTTACGAGCACCCGATCTTCCTGGAACACGTCACGCCCGCCGGCCATCCCGAACGGTCCGACCGTCTGCGGGCGATCAACGTGGCGCTGGAACATCCGAACTTCGCAGGTCTTGACCGCAAGCGCGCACCGCAGGCCGCCGAAGAAGCCGTTCTGCTCGCCCATCCCGAAGAGCACCTGCTGTCAGTGCTGCGCCAGGTGCCCGAAGAGGATGGCGAGATCAATCAGCTCGAGGCCGATACTTACGCCAGCCGAAAGAGCTTCGAAGCGGCACTGACGGGGATCGGCGGCGCGATGGCCGCGGTCGATGATGTGTTTACCGGCAAGGCCGATAACGTCTTCGTTGCGGCCCGCCCGCCGGGCCATCATGCCGAAAAATCAACGGCAATGGGCTTCTGCTTCTTCAACAATGCCGCGATCGCCGCCCGCCATGCCCAGAAAGCGCACGGTGCGGAGCGTGTGGCGATCGTCGACTGGGACGTGCATCACGGCAACGGCACGCAGGACATCTTCTGGGACGATCCCTCCGTGCTCTTCTGCTCGACGCACCAGATGCCGCTTTACCCCGGCACCGGCGCGAAGGAGGAAAGCGGCAAGCACGGTACCATCGTCAACGCGCCGCTGTCTCCGAATGTCGGCAGCGATCACTTCCGCGAAGCGTTCAAATCACGGGTGTTGCCTGCGCTCGTTGATTTTCGCCCAGACCTGATCATCATCTCCGCCGGCTTCGATGCGCATCACCGCGATCCCTTGGCGCAGATCAATCTCGTCGGCGAGGATTTCGACTGGGCAACCGGGCGGTTGCTCGAGGTCGCCGACAAAAGTGCCGCAAACCGGGTCGTCAGCCTGCTGGAAGGCGGCTATGATCTCGAAGGCCTCGCCGAGTCGGCTGGCCTGCATATTCTTAGAATGATGAAGGGTTGAGTATGACTGACAGCGCCAAGCCGGACGTTTCCGGTCTTTCCTTCGAGAAGGCGGTTGCCGAGCTCGAAAGCATCGTGGCCCGGCTCGAACGCGGCGACGTGGCGCTGGACGAATCCATCGAGATCTACGAGCGCGGCGAAGCGCTGAAGAAGCACTGCGAAACGCTGCTTTCGGCCGCCGAAAACCGCATCGAAAAGATCCGCCTTGACCGATCTGGCAGGCCGCAGGGCGTCGAGCCGCTGGACGGGGCATAAGCAAGAGTTTTGCCGAAATCGTCGTCGTGATGAACAGAGCGTCGCCTCCTGGCGATCAAGTTTTCCTAGTCCGCCATCGGTAATCGGTCTAGCCTAGGCACAACGCTCATCGGAGACGCTTTGATGTCCTTTTTCCCCGGTAAAGATCCCCTGCCCGGCGATGCTTTCGCCTGCGATGCGATCGAGAACCTCATAATCCCCCGCACCAGCGATATTGGCGGCTTCGAGGTGCGGCGAGCGCTGCCGACGCGGCAGCGGCGGCTGGTAGGGCCGTTCATCTTCTTCGACCGCATGGGGCCGGCGATCCTGAAGCCGAACGAGGCGCTGGATGTGCGGCCGCATCCGCATATCGGGCTTTCGACGGTGACCTATCTCTTCGACGGCGAGATCCGGCATCGGGACAGCCTCGGCACCGAGAAGGTCATTCGCCCCGGGGACATCAACCTGATGACGGCAGGGCGCGGCATCGTCCATTCGGAGCGCACGCCCGATAATTTGCGCGGCCATCCGCTGCTGATGTCGGGCCTGCAGACCTGGCTCGCACTGCCGGATGACAGGGAGGAGATCGATCCCTCCTTTGCGCATACCGAAAAGAGCGACATGCCTGTGATCGACGAACGCGGCGTGCGCGGGCGTGTCGTCATCGGATCGTTCGAGGGGATGTCTTCACCGGTGAAGGTGTTTTCCGACACGCTCTATGCCGATATCAGCCTTGAACCGGGTGTGAAGTTTCCCTTCGCGGCGGGACACGAGGAGCGGGCGGCATACGTACTGTCAGGCGAAGTCGTGATATCGGGCGATAGGTTTGCAGCCGATCAGCTGCTCGTCTTCCGCCCCGGCGATGCGATCACTCTCGAAGCTGGCAGAGAGGGCTGTCACCTGATGCTGTTCGGCGGAGCGGCGCTGAACTCGAAGCGGTATATCTGGTGGAACTTCGTTTCCTCGTCGAAAGAGCGCATCGAAAAGGCCAAGGAAGAGTGGCGGACCGGCAAGTTCGACATCGTACCGGGGGACGAAGAAGAATTCATACCTTTGCCGGAAGGCTGATCTCCTTTAGAAAGGAGTTTCGGCCATTCTTGAAATCGACTTTTTTCACCGCAATTTATGGCTTAAAGGCATCCTGCCCAAGAAAGACAAGAAAGAGCGCCCGCCCGTGACACAATCGCCGAAGACGCCGCTGCTGGATAAGGTTCCCTATCCGGCCGACCTCCGAAAGCTTGACGATCGCGACCTGCCGCAGCTTGCGCGCGAGGTTCGCGATGAAATGATCGATGCGGTGTCGCGCACCGGCGGTCATCTCGGTGCAGGACTCGGCGTGGTGGAACTGACGATTGCGATCCACAGCGTCTTCAACACGCCTGAAGATCGGCTGATCTTCGACGTCGGGCACCAGTGCTATCCGCACAAGATCCTCACCGGTCGCCGTGACCGTATCCGGACGTTGCGCCAAGAAGGCGGCCTCTCCGGTTTCACGCGCCGCGCGGAAAGCGAATACGATCCCTTCGGTGCTGCTCACTCCTCCACGTCCATCTCCGCCGGCCTCGGCATGGCGGTTGCCTCCGACCTCGACAAGACCGACCGCCGGGTGATTGCCGTGATCGGCGACGGCGCGTTGTCGGCCGGCATGGCCTACGAAGCATTGAACAATGCTGGCGCGCTCGACGCCCGCCTGATCGTCATCCTCAACGACAACGACATGTCGATTGCGCCGCCGACCGGCGCGATGAGCGCCTATCTCGCGCGCCTTGCTTCCGGCCGCACCTACATGGGCTTCCGCGATTTCGGCAAGAAGCTGACGGCCTATCTCGGCAAGAATGTCGACCGCGCCATCACTCGCGCCGTGGAGCATGCCCGGGGCTATGTGACCGGGGGGACAATGTTCGAGGAGATGGGTTTCTATCATATCGGGCCGATCGACGGTCACTCGTTCGAGCACCTGCTGCCGGTGTTGCGCAATGTGCGCGACAATGCCAACGGCCCCGTGCTGATCCATGTGGTGACGCAGAAGGGCAAGGGCTACGCGCCCGCCGAGGCGGCAGCCGACAAGTATCACGGCGTCAACAAGTTCGACGTCATCACCGGCGCGCAGGCGAAGGTGAAGCCGAATGCGCCGAGCTACACGAGCGTATTCGCCGAAGCGCTGGTGCAGGAAGCGGAGCACGACGACAAGATCGTCGGCATTACCGCCGCCATGCCGAACGGGACTGGCCTTGACAAGCTCGCAAGCGTCTTCCCGTCGCGATGTTTCGATGTCGGGATTGCCGAGCAGCATGCGGTGACATTTGCCGCCGGTCTAGCCGCCGAGGGCTTCAAGCCGTTTGCCGCGCTTTACTCGACGTTCCTGCAGCGCGCCTATGACCAGGTGGTGCACGACGTCGCGATCCAGGGCCTTCCGGTTCGCTTCCCGATCGATCGCGCCGGTTTCGTCGGCGCCGACGGCCCGACGCATGCAGGCTCGTTCGATACGACGTTCCTCGCCACCCTCCCCGGCTTCGTGGTGATGGCGGCCGCCGATGAGGCTGAGCTGAAGCATATGGTGCGAACGGCGGCAGCCTATGATGCCGGTCCGATCTCCTTCCGATATCCGCGCGGCGAAGGCGTCGGCATAGAAATGCCCGTCCGTGGTGAAATCCTGCAGATCGGCAAGGGCCGCGTCGTCAAGGAAGGCGCGAAAGTGGCGCTGCTCTCGTTCGGCACCCGCCTCGCTGACTGTCTGCTTGCTGCCGAGGACCTTGACGCAGCCGGGCTTTCGACGACGGTTGCCGATGCGCGATTCGCCAAGCCGCTGGATCATGATCTGATCCGCCAGTTGGCACGCCACCACGAAATCCTGATCACCGTCGAAGAGGGAGCGGTCGGCGGCTTCGGCAGCCAAGTCATGCAGTTCCTGGCCATGGACGGCCTGCTCGACAATGGCCTGAAGATCCGCTCGCTTGTCATGCCCGATATCTGGGTGGAACAGGCAAAGCCGGAAGTGATGAACGCCCATGCCGGCCTCGATCGCGCGGGCATCGTTTCGACCGTGTTCAAGGCGCTTGGCCGGCCCGCCGCATTTGGCGTCGGCGCTGCCGGATAGTTCAATCTCATCGCGTTAGATGGAGACGGCCCTGGAGACGGGGCCGTCTTTTTTGTTTGGCGAAAGGCCGACGGAAGTGTCGATGAACCGCTGCCATCCGGCTGCCAGCGACGCCTCTCCAACAAAAGGCTTGCAACTAACGGCTTTGCCGGTCATGGACAGCCGATGTCCGATCAAAACACACAACGCCTCGACCAGTTGCTCGTCAGCCTTGGTCTTTTCGCCAGCCGTTCCCGAGCGCGGGATGCGGTGCAACGCGGCACCGTGAAGGTCGGAGGCAAGATCGTGACGAAAGCAGGTGCGCTGTTTGGCGAGGATGCCCCAATCGAAATCGACGATCCGGCGCAGGACTATGTGTCCCGTGCGGCGCTGAAGCTCGCCGCAGCGCTCGATCACTTCAAGCTCGACCCGTCAGGACATCACTGTCTCGATGTCGGCGCATCAACCGGTGGCTTCACCGAAGTGCTGCTGGCCCAAGGGGCAACCCATGTCACCGCGATCGACGTCGGCCATGGCCAGATGCATCCGCGCATCTCGAGTGATCCCCGCGTGACGAACATCGAAGGCCTCAACGCCCGCAACCTGACGGCGGAGAATATCGGCCATCCGCTCACCTTTATCGTGTCGGACGTCTCCTTCATCTCGCTGAAGCTGGCGCTTGCCCCTGCTCTTGAGATCGCGGAAGCTGGGGCTTGCGCGGCTCTCCTCGTCAAGCCGCAGTTCGAGGCCGGGCGCGAGGCGATCGGCAAGGGGGGGCTTCTCAAGGACCCGTCATCGGCGCCCGATGTCGCGGCCGAACTCGAGCGCTGGTTCGTCGAGGATATGGGCTGGAAGAGCCTTGGCCTCATCCCCTCACCCATTGCCGGCGGCGACGGTAATCAGGAATTTCTACTCGCAGGGACAAAGCCGTGAGCACGCAAACTGTTACGATCGAAAAGCTGGGCGCCCAGGGCGATGGCATCGTGCACGCGGATGGCGGGCCGGTCTATGTGCCCTTCACCCTGCCCGGCGAAACCGTCGCCATCGCGCGCGTCAAGAACCACGGCACGGTGATGTCGATCTCCGATCCATCGGCCGATCGCCAGGCTCCTCCTTGCCGGCATTTCGGACCGGACGGAGTGAACGGCACCTGCGGCGGCTGCAGCCTCCAGCACATGAACGATCCTGCCTATCGCAGCTTCAAGCGTCAGCTTGTCGTCGACGCGCTGAAATCGAAGGGACTGACGGCTGACGTTGCCGACCTCGTCGTCGCTCATCCCGGCGAACGGCGGCGTGTCGTCTTCGCCGCACGGCGGACCGAGAAGGACATGCTTATCGGCTTCAATCAGGCCGAAAGCCACCACATCGTCGCCATCGAGGAATGTCCCATCTCGTCGGCGGGCATCATGGCCAGGCTGCCGGCGATCAAGGCGATTGGTGCAGCACTTGCCAATAGCGCCGAAGCGTTCCGCATCACCGTGTTGGAGACCCTGTCGGGTCTTGATCTCGCGGTCGACGGCATCAAGAAACTCTCGGATCAGCAGCGCCGCAAGGCGATCGAGACGGTGCTTTCCCTTCGCGGCATCGCCCGCGTCTCGCTCAACGACGAAATCCTCGTCGAACCATCGAAGCCGATCGTCGATTTCGGCGGCGTCAATGTCGTTCCGCCGCCCGGCAGCTTCACGCAGGCGACCAAGCAGGCGGAAGACGCAATGGCGGAATTGGTTCTGGCGCATGTCGGCAAGGCGAAACGCATCGCCGATCTTTTCGCAGGCGCCGGCACCTTCTCGCTTCGCCTTGCCCGCGTCGGCCGGGTTCATGCGGTCGAGAGCGAGGACAAGCCGCTGGCGGCGCTCGATCACGCTGCTCGCAACACGCAGGGTCTGAAGCCGGTCAGCGTCGAAAGGCGAGACCTCTTCCGCCGGCCGCTGATGACATCCGAGCTGAAGGTCTACGACGCCGTGGTCTTCGATCCGCCGCGCGCCGGCGCCGAGTTTCAGTGCAAGGAACTCGCGCGCTCGACGGTCAAGAAAATCGCCGCCGTCAGCTGCAATCCGGTGACGCTCGCCCGGGATCTCGCCCTGCTCGTCGAGGGTGGCTATCGCATCACCGGTGTGACCCCGATCGACCAGTTCCTGTGGACATCGCACGTCGAGGTCGTGGCGACGCTGGAGAAGTAGCGGCGCGAAATCGGCATAGGGGGCGATCATATTTGATCGCTCCCCTGCCACACCACCCGGCATGCGGGTCCGCACCGGGCGGTTCGAGGGATTGAGGTTATGCGAGTCTGGGCATTCCGAGTTGGTCGGCCCATCTGATGGTGAGAACGGCGTTGATGAGCTTGCCGCTGTTGCGCCACCAGCGGCGGGCGTTTGCCGCCACCTGTAGGGCCACATCGGGTTTTGCCCCCCGAACCGTCAGTTCCCGGAAGATAGTCCTGCTGTGCTTCCATTGCTTGAGCTGGATAGCCCTCAAACGGTGACGCATCCATTCGTCCAGCCTTTGCCAGACCCGAGATGTTTGCGCCAGCCGGAAGTAGGCTTTCCATCCGCACACGAAGATACGCAGCCGTTCTGCCACCGCTTTCAGGGATCGACC
>NZ_KB897846.1:0-70817 GCF_000377185.1 Rhizobium sp. 42MFCr.1 | reverse complement strand
TCGCGACAGTGGCCTGATGCGTGGCAAGAGGATGATTGCCGGCGGCCGCAAACCAGTGCGCGACGCCCTTTACATCGCCGCCTTGCCCGCCATCCGCTTCGATCCAGCCATGAAGGCCGTCTTCGAACGACTGAAAGCGAAAGGAAAGCCCGGAAAGGTCGCTCTCGTCGCGGTCATGCGAAGGATGATCATAATCCTCAATGCCAAAATGAGAGACTATCGAGCAACGGTGATTGACGCCTAACACCGTTGCTTTTTTATGCGGCCTCTAGGCGGAAACGAGCTCCGCTCGCTAGATATCGAGGTTTGCGACGTTCAGCGCGTTGTCCTGGATGAACTCCCTGCGAGGTTCGACTTCGTCACCCATCAGGCGTGCGAACAAGCCGTCAGCGTCCGTTGCATCGGCAACCTTCACCTGCAGCAGCGAACGAACGTTCGGATCGAGCGTGGTTTCCCAGAGCTGCTCGGCATTCATCTCACCGAGGCCTTTGTAACGCTGCATCGTCAGACCCTTGCGGCCGCTCGCAAAAATCGCGTCCAGCAGTGCCCGTGGTCCGGAAATCTCGACATCACCGTCGCGTCGGGAGAGTGACGGAGGCGCCTGATAGATGTCCTTCAAGCGAGCCGACAGCTGATCGAGAAGCCGCGCGTCCTGCGAGCCGATCAACGCCATGTCGAGAACGACAACTTCCTTCACGCCGCGCACCATACGCTCAAGTTTGATGCCGCCTTCGCTCGTGAGGCCCCCTTCCCAACCGCGCTCTGTCTCTTCGGCAATCAGGTCAAGACGTCTGGCGACTTCACCGGCGAGCTGTTCAGCTCTCGAGCGGTCGCTAACGGCTTCAGCATTGAGAGCACCAGCAATTGCTGCCTGTTCGACGGCAGCGCGATTGTAGCGCGAGTGCAGATTGTCAAGGAGCGCGCGGAGGCGCAACGCATCGCTAATCACCTCGCCAAGATCCTGGCCGGTCCTCACTTCGCCGCTGCCGAGTTTTAAGGCAGCATCTTCGAGACCCTGGCCGACTAGGTAGTCCTCAAGGGCCTTCTCGTTCTTCACGTACTGGATCGATTTGCCGCGCGAGACCTTATAAAGCGGCGGCTGGGCGATGTAGAGATGGCCACGCTCGATCAGCTCCGGCATCTGGCGGAAGAAGAAGGTCAACAGCAGCGTACGAATGTGGGCGCCGTCGACATCAGCGTCCGTCATGATGATGATCTTGTGGTAGCGCAGCTTTTCGGCATTGAACTCGTCCTTGCCGATGCCTGTGCCGAGCGCGGTAATCAGTGTACCGATTTCCTGGCTGGACAGCATCTTGTCGAAGCGAGCACGCTCGACGTTGAGGATCTTGCCACGCAGCGGCAGGATCGCCTGGTTCTCGCGCGAACGCCCCTGCTTGGCCGATCCACCCGCCGAATCGCCCTCGACAAGAAAGACTTCGGATTTGGCCGGATCGCGCTCCGAGCAATCGGCGAGCTTGCCGGGCAGAGAGGCAATGTCGAGAGCGCCCTTACGACGCGTCAACTCACGCGCCTTACGGGCCGCTTCGCGCGCCGCGGCGGCTTCGACCACCTTGCCGACCAGAACCTTAGCTTCCGTCGGATGCTCTTCCAGCCACGTGCTCAGCGCTTCGCTGACGAGGTTCTCGACAACGGGGCGAACTTCCGAGGAAACCAGCTTGTCCTTGGTCTGCGACGAAAACTTCGGATCCGGCACCTTGACGGAAAGAACGGCGGTCAGGCCTTCGCGGCAATCGTCACCGGTCAGCGTCACCTTTTCCTTCTTCGTGATGCCCGACGTATCGGCGTAGGAGGTGATCTGGCGGGTCAACGCGGCGCGGAAGCCGGCCATGTGCGTGCCGCCATCGCGCTGCGGAATGTTATTGGTGAAGCACAGGACGTTCTCGTGGTAGCTGTCGTTCCACCACATTGCGACTTCGACCGTAATCCCATCCTTCTCGCCACGGATTGCCACAGGCTTGTCGACAAGCGGCTTCTTGGCGCGGTCGAGATAGGAAACGAAGGCCTCCAGGCCGCCGTCGTAGAGCATCTCTTCCTGCTTGATGTCCGAATGACGCTTGTCGCTCAGAAGGATGCGAACGCCCGAATTCAGGAAGGCGAGCTCGCGAAGACGATGCTCCAACGTGGCGTAGTCGAATTCGGTCATCGTGAAGGTTTCAGTGCTCGGCATGAAGCTGACTTCGGTGCCGGTTTCATCACCAGCGTCGCCAATCACCTTCAACGGCGCATCGGCTACGCCGTGCGTGAAACTCATTTCATGAATCTTGCCTTGACGGCGGATCTTCAGCCTCAGCCAGACGGAGAGCGCGTTGACGACAGAAACACCAACGCCGTGCAGACCACCGGAAACTTTGTAGGAGTTCTGGTCGAACTTGCCGCCAGCGTGCAGCTGGGTCATGATGACCTCGGCTGCCGACACGCCTTCGCCGGTATGAATGTCCGTCGGGATGCCGCGGCCATTGTCGGTAACGGTGACCGACCCATCGGGATTGAGCGTCACGGTCACGATATCGGCGTGGCCTGCGAGCGCTTCATCGATCGCGTTGTCGACGACTTCATAAACCATGTGATGAAGACCCGAGCCATCATCGGTGTCACCGATATACATACCCGGGCGCTTACGCACTGCATCAAGGCCCTTCAGAACCTTGATCGAGTCTGCGCCATATTCGGTACTAACGCCGTTTTCCGTCGTGGGTATATCGGTCATACTTTTCGAGAATTTCCCTGTTGTCGGGGCTGAAGTGAGACTTGCGAATCACCTGCCTTATACATGCCAGAATATAGGGTTTTTGATCCAAGTTCCCAATGCCAGCGCGCTTAAACTGGCCATAAATCAGGGGATTATGACCGTTTTCCGTCCGCTTTTCCGCCGTTTTTAAGAATGCTTGTCAGTTGGCCAAGCGTTGTTTGGTCGAGATCGCGAATGCGACCCGCCAGGAGGTTCGCAAAAGCGGTATGTTCGGCCGATAAACCCGATGTATCGACGACCACGCGAGGGTCCGAAGAACGGGCCAAAAGGAAGAGTTCTTCGGCCTCATCCCAGATGATGTTGAAGTAGCCGGCGATCCGCTGGAGCAGATCGAAGGTCGGCAAGCCGCGCCTTCCATGTTCGAGGGCCGACAGATAGGCCGGGGACACATTGAGGGCTGCCGCCATCTGCTTCTGCGAGACACCCTTGCGCTCTCGCAGCTTGCGGACGGCCTCACCGAACGGCGTCACGATCTCTCTCCATGCCGGCGCGACAGCCGGATATACAGGGCGCCTTCGCCTCCGTGATGGTGGGCTGCTGTTTCATAGGACGAGATGAAATACCGAAACTCCGGCTTCGAGAACCACATCGGGACGGCGCGTTTCAGGGCGCCTTCGCTGCCAAGCGAACTGCCCTTACCGGTGATCACAAGCACATGCCTCATCCCTCGTTCATGAGCTCGCATGAGGAACTCGAGCAGCAATATATGCGCTTCGCTCTGGACCAGCCCATGCAGGTCGATCCGGGCTTCCAATGGCACGCGGCCCTTGGCGATCTTGCGCTTGACCGGCCTTTCGAGCGGGTGATGGATACCCGAGCGTGTTTTGGAAACAACCGGGACAGTGGGCCCGGCATCAGTTTCGGAAGGTCGCTTCGCGGCGGCGGCCGTTTGCTGTTCAACCTCCACCTCTGTCAGAAAGGCATCGAGCTCGGCTAGCTGATCCTTCTTGCCGGGCATTGGACGCGTGCTCCGTGCCACCTTGCCCCAGAGTATCCTTTCATCCGTGTTGAGCTTCCGGTCTCGAGCCATCAGGCGAACCTCGCGGCGGCGGCATTCGGAAGCAGAATGACGAAGTCGGCGTCGTGGCGCACTGTTCCAGCGAGCTCTCCTGCATCATCCCCTGACCCGGTGAAAATATCACCCCTCGCCGGACCGACGATGGCAGAGCCCGTGTCGAGAGCCAGCATCACTCGCGCGAACGGCTTGTCGCCATCGAGATGGACAAGATTCTCGGACCGAATGAAAAACGGGAAGCCAAAAGTATGGATGAGCCGATCGACGGCGAGCGAACGGCCGGCAATCAGCGGCACTTTTGCTGCGGCCACGGGCCCGGCGTTCAGATCTGCGCTCGGGACTTCGCGGAAGAAAATGTAGGAGCGATTGTGCCACAGGACCTCATCCACCTGCCGAGGATGGTCGCCGAGCCAGCGCCGAATAGTCTGCATCGAAATCTCGGATCGTTCGATTTCCCCGCGCTCGATGAGTAGCTTGCCGATCGCCGAGAAAGGATGTCCCGCCTTTGCCGCATAGGTGATGCGTCCAACCCTGCCATGAGGATAGCGCAAACGCGCCGCACCTTGAACATGGACGAAGAAGACGTCGACCTTCGACTTTGCCCAGGCAATCTCCAATCCCCTGCCCGCCAGGAAGCCTTCATCGATTGCCCGCCGATCCGGGTAGGCTTCAATGCCATCGGAGGTCAGCCGGCCGAAAGCGTAGCTGTCCGGCAGACCCACAGGGCGATTACCCTCATCAAGGTCGATCAGGTCTTCGGGGCGGCGATAGAAGGGAAAGCGATACTCATCATCCGGCACGGCCGAGACCATAATCTCAGGCTCGTAGAAAGCGGTGACGAAGCCCGGATTGCCGTCGATGCGACGAATTCTGAAGGGTCGACAGTGGGATTGGAAGAAGGTTCGGGCATCGGCTGCCGACGAGATATTCTCGCTGCTCGCTGCTTCAAGCAACGGTAGAAGGTCCTGAGCCGTCAGGCCGAGCGAGCCCGTCCGATACGGCTTGATGTCAATGACCTGCCGCCGGCATGCTTCCATCGCTTCAAAAAGGCTGGAAGGATCATCATCCTTCCAGCCTTGCAGATCGTCAAAGCTTATTGCTTGAAGGGCAAAGCCCGGAGTGTCTTCACTCATGTTCCGATTCGGTGGCCACGAGTTTCCAGTTGGGATCGCGGGAGCGGGTATCGCGCGCAAACGTCCAGAGATCATTGACCTCGGCAACGTTCTCCGCGTCGCCATCGATGAGCTTATCGACCTTGTCGTAAGTGGCGGAAATCAACTGGCTGACGATACGAACGGTAATCTGCACCTCCGTGCCCTTAATCTCGGTGCTGGCGATTTCCGCCTTGTCGATGCCGACGAAGGTCGATTTCACCTTCTCGCCTTTGGACTCGCGCTCGGTAATGGCTGCGTCGAAGCCGTCATAGACTTCACGCGACAGCAGGTTCTTCAGCGTCTTACGATCGCCGTCCGCAAACGCCATCACGATCATCTCATAGGCCATGCGGGCGCCATTGACGAATTCCTTCGGATTGAAGGAAGCGTCTGCCTTGTTGATTTCGCGCAGCGATTCATTGAGTGAGGTGCCGGCTGGTGCGAAAGCATCGATTGCCGCAAAGCGATCGTCTTCCTCAGTCGCTGCGTCACGGCGCGGCAGGGTCACCACTTTCCCGGCATCAGGAGAATCAGGTCCAACGGCATCCCGCGGCGTATAAAGATCGCGCGGGGGTTTCTCATTGCCCGTACGGCGGCCGAGAACGCTGCGCAGCTGCAAAAAAATCAGCACCGCCGCCACAAGAAAAAACAATGTGATGAAGTCGTTTGAACCCATATCCCGCCGCTGCCGCTGTTAACATCCCTGATTTGTACTCCCATATAGTCCGCCTATACAGATGATTCAAATAGGGTCGACAACGCGACCCTCCAACGGAGTCCGGCTCAGCCGGAATAAAACGATGCCCTTGAAGATCCTGCCTGGTTTTCTGCTGCTGCTTCCGCTCGCCGAGATTGCCGGTTTCGTGCTTGTCGGAAAGGCGATCGGGCTTTGGCCGACGCTGGCGCTTGTCATATTGAGCTTCATGGTGGGCATGGGCCTGCTCAGGCGCCAGGGCATCGGGATTCTCCGCCGTATGTCTGCGGAGGGGCGAAGCGGCATGGTGCCGGGGCGCGAGCTGCTTCGACCGGCGATGTTCGTGATCGCTTCCCTGTTGCTGATGATCCCCGGCTTCATCACCGACATCGTGGCTTTGTTGATCTTCATTCCGGCTGTGCGCGATCTTGCCTGGCAATATATCAGCCGCCGTTTCGTCGTCGTCGGCTCAACGAGCGGCTTCGACACGTCGAGCCGCCCCAAGGACTCCAAGATCGTCGACCTCGACGACGAGGATTATCGACGCGAACCCAACGACAACTCTCCCTGGTCAGGGAAGCATCTCGGCAAGTGAGGAACCGTCCCCGCCGGCCGACTGGCCCAGGGTTGTAACACTATGCCCGAAATGATAGAGCGGCACCATCCAATGCCCTCGAGGAAAAGCCAATGGCCGACGAAAACAGCAATAACGGTGCAACGAGCCCGAGCCTTACCATCCTTGCGCAGTACACCAAGGATCTCTCTTTCGAAAATCCGGGTGCTCCGCGTTCGCTGCAGGCGCGTGACAAGGCTCCGGCCATCAATATCAATGTCAACGTCAACGCCAATCCGCTCTCCGATACGGATTTCGATGTCGTTCTGTCTCTGAACGCCGAAGCCAAGGATGGCGACAAAACGGTATTCCATACCGAACTCGTCTATGGCGGCGTCTTCCGGATTGCCGGGTTCCCGCAGGAGCACATGCTGCCGGTTCTCTTCATCGAGTGCCCGCGCATGCTGTTCCCGTTCGCACGTCAGATCATTGCCGACGTCACGCGCAATGGCGGCTTCCCGCCCCTGATGATCGATCCGATCGATTTCTCTCAGATGTTTGCGCAGCGGGTTGCCGAAGAGCAGGCCCGTGCCAAGGTACAGGCAACCACGAACTAACAGTTCGCGCATGGCACGCTGCCACAAAATGAAATGCCCGGGTCGCCCCGGGCATTTTTAGTTTGCGAGATCGTATTTTCCCCAGACGCCCTTCGCGCCGAGTTTGGCAATCAGCGCGTCATGGGCTTGCTGCTCTGCTTCGCTGAGACGTGGCGCAAGGGGCCGCGGACGCACAAGCGTCCCGATAATAATCTCCTCCACCAAGCTTTCCTGACCTGCCGAATTACTCGCGACGGTGCCGAGGCCAAGGGCGGCCTGACGACCACCGATCATCTCGATGTAGACATCGGCCAGCAGTTCGGAGTCGAGAAGCGCGCCGTGCTTCGTTCGATGCGTATTATCGATGCCATAGCGGCGGCAAAGTGCATCGAGGGAGTTGGGTCCCATCGGATGCTTGCGGCGCGCCATCGACAGCGTATCGAGCACGCGGTCGGGCAGGATCGGCGGCAAATCGAGCCTTGCGAGCTCAGCGTTTATAAAGCCCATATCGAACGTGGCGTTATGCGCGATCCACTTCGCGTCGCCAAAGAAGTCGATAATTTGCTGCGCAACATCTGCGAACGAAGGCTTGTCCTTCAAAAACTCATCGGTGATGCCGTGCACGGCAAGCGCGTCCGGGTGCACTTTCTGGTCGCCCGGATTGATGTAGATGTGGAGCGTATTCCCAGTCGGAAAATGATTGAAAAGCTCGATGCCGCCGATCTCGATAATGCGGTCCACACGGTTATCCAGGCCCGTGGTTTCCGTATCGAAAATGATTTCACGCATTCAGGAAGTCCCCGCTGGTGAGCCGCCGCTTCAGATCCGAGACGATCTCGGCGACCCGTTTTCTGGCCGTTTCGATGCTATGCGCGGTATCGATCACATAATCGGCTCTTGCGCGCTTTTCCGCATCCGGCGTCTGGCGCGCAAGAATCATATCGAATTTTTCCACTGTCATGCCTGGCCGCGCAAGTACGCGTTCGCGCTGTATCTGTGGATCACAGCTAACGACCACGATCACATCGACCCTGCTCTCGGCTCCTGTTTCGAACAACAGCGGGATATCGAGCAGCACCATCGGCGAGCCACGCTGCCGCTCGCGTTCGATGAATTCTGCTTCACGTTTCCTCACGAGCGGGTGGACGATGGCTTCAAGGCGCTTGAACCCGTCGGCACTTCCAGCCAGCTGGCGAGCCAGTTCCTGCCGATCGACGGCACCCTCTTTCATGGTTCCGGGAAAGGCAGCATCGACAAGGGGCGCCGCCTCCCCCGCATAAAGATCATGGACGACGGCATCGGAATCATTCACAGGCACCCCCGCTTCTGCGAAGAGCTTTCCCATTGTTGATTTGCCCATTCCAATCGAGCCGGTCAGTCCGATCCGCAACATCAGTGCTTGTCCATATCCTCGATAATCAGCGCGCGCAGCTTGTCATCAACCTTCGGGCGATGCCCGAACCATTTCTCAAAACCTGGAACGGCCTGATGCAACAGCATGCCGAGACCATCGACAACGGCAAATCCTTGCCGTTCGGCTTGGACAAGGAAAGGAGTCTTCAGGGGGACGTAGACGATATCCGTTACGACGGCATCGGAGAGCAGCGGCGAAAAATCGATCTCCGGCGCATCCTCGCCGTCCATGCCAAGCGAAGTCGTGTTCACGAAAAGGCCGGCGCCGTGCATGACTTCCGCCAGGGCTGCCATCGAATGCGCTTTTACGCTCGAGCCAAACCTATCCGCCAATTCCTGAGCGCGTCCGACCGTCCTGTTGACCAGATGAATTTCCTTGATGCCCCGATCGCGCAGCGCCTGAATGATGGCGCGGCTCGCACCGCCGGCACCGAGGACCACGGCCGAGTGCGCCTTGTCCCAGCCAAGATGACGCTCGTCCAGATTTGCGGTGAAGCCGCCTCCATCCGTGTTCGTCGCTTTGAGCCGGCCCCCCTCCATCCAAAGCGTATTGGATGCACCAAGCTCTTTAGAAAGCGCGTCTGGATCGTCAGCGAGTTTGAACGCCATTTCCTTGTGCGGGATCGTGACGTTGCCGCCTAGGAAGCCAGCCTGGCCGCTCTTCAGCAATGCGATAAAGGCTGGAAAATCGGCTGGTGCGACTTCATGGGCGCGATACGATCCCGGTAGTCCGAGTGTCTTGAGCCAATAGCCATGGATCAGAGGCGACCGGGAGTGTTTGACAGGAAATCCCGTGACGAAAGCCCGCGGCCCAAATGTTTCACGTGAATCATCCATCAATCGCACCCAATTCTCTCAACTTTTCCAACAGAGGTAGCATCGGTAATCCCAGGATTGTAAAATAGTCCCCGTCGATCCGCGAAAACAATTGAAGCCCCTCCCCCTCGAGTTGGTAAGCGCCGACGCTCGTGAGTGCCCTCTCTCCGACGCGCTTCAAATGCCGCTGGATAAAATCCGCATCCAGCGGACGCATCGTCAGCTCAGCGTGTGAAACATGCTCCCAGACGATGTCGCCGTCGTAGGCGATCGCGATCGCACTGTTCAACCGGTGCGTCTGGCCCGACAGTATGCGAAGGTGGTTCTCCGCATCAGCCATATCCCTGGGCTTATGAAAGGTCTGCGGGCCAAGAGACATCGTTTGGTCCGAGCCGATCACTAGGCAGGCCGGAAACCGATCACTGACTTGTTTCGCCTTCGCCTTGGCGAGAACGAGGGCCACGGCACCCGGTGTTGCGCCTTCTCGTTCGAGCGGCGCTTCGACAGACCGCTCGTCAATATGAGCCGCATGAGCCTCGAAGGTGAGGCCGGCATTTTGCATCAACATGCGACGGAACGGGCTGGAGGATGCGAGAATAAGCTTCGGTGTCATGGAGCCTCGAACAGGTTTGGTGCGGCAGCGCTTAACGCAGCTTCGGACGGAGAGCAACAATCGCCGCCGCGGTCTCTTCGATGGAGCGGCGCGTCACGTCGATGAGTGGCCAATTGTGCCGGGCGCAGAGCGACCGTGCGTATTTCAACTCCTCCGATATGGCGGCTCGGTCCGTGTATTGCCCGCGATCAAAACCGGGTGTCGCTCCGAGGATACGGTTCTCCCGGACCTGAGAGATGCGATCGGTGGTAGCGATCAGACAGACGATCAAGGGTTTGGCGGTCGCGAACAGGCTTTCCGGGAGTGGCACGCCATAGACGACGGGGATGTTGGCGGTCTTGATACCACGATTGGCGAGGTAGATGCTCGTCGGCGTTTTCGACGTCCGACTGATGCCGAGAATCACGACGTCGGCGTCATTGTAATCATCGGGCATCTGGCCGTCGTCGTGATCCATCGTGAAATTGAGCGCTTCGATGCGAGCGAAATAGCCGGCATTCATCACATGCTGGGCACCGACACGCCGGCGTGACGGTGCGCCAAGATAGATCTGAAAGGCGTCCATGACGGGCTCGAGCACGTTCACGGAAGCGACACCCATCTCCGCACAGCGCTGATCGACCAACGTCGCGAGTTCACGGTCAACGATCGTATAGAGAACGATCCCAGGCTGACTATCAATCGTCTGCAGAACCTGCAGAAGCTGCTTGCGATTTCGGACCAGCGGATAGACGTGTTCGATCGGCTGAGCGGATTTGAATTGTGCCGACGCGGCGCGCCCGGCCGAAATCAACGTTTCGCCGGTCGAGTCAGAAATCAGATGCAGATGGAAGAAGTTCGTGCGGTTCTCCACGCTATTTTCCGGGGCCTGTTGAAAAGACTGGACAACGGAGAGCTAAGAGACGCGGCACGGGTAAGGCAAGGGAAAACATGCCGCCTTTTCCACAAATGGAATTTCGTGGGAGCTGCTAAACGCGCTTTGTTGGTTCTGTGGACAGCTTCTGAAAGTTCCGCGCCTTTCCAAGGCTTTTCCACAGTTCAACGCCAAAAGGCTGCCTTTTATTTGATTGGAATCATTTGCGTTTTCTTAGTTATCCACGATATCGGCTTGATAAGCTGTTATTCGGTCCATTGGAATCGGCGATGGCGCGACAAAACGCTCCGGTCGTGGACAGATTTTAATCCTTGATAGAAACAGACTCTAAGAAATAGAAACCTTTTAAAATATCTTTGTATTTTTATAGGGAAGAAGCGCGTGGGTGAAAGCGGTCGGAAAATCATGAGAGTCTTGGACGGCGAAACGCTCAGTCCTCCTCCAATCTGGCTGATGAGACAGGCGGGACGATATCTCCCCGAGTACAGAGAAACGCGCGCGAAAGCCGGGAGTTTCCTTGACCTCTGTTATACGCCTGATCACGCAGTTGAGGTAACGCTCCAACCTATCCGCCGTTATGGCTTTGATGCAGCCATCCTCTTCTCGGATATCCTTGTGATTCCGGATGCGATGAAGCGCAACGTTCGCTTCACGGAAGGACATGGACCGGAAATGGATCCGATCGACGAAGCTGGCATCGACGGGATCGAGACAGAGCATGTCATCGCCTACCTGAAGCCGGTTCTGGAAACGGTGGAGCGCCTGCGACGGGAACTGCCTTCCGAGACGACCCTGCTCGGTTTCTGCGGCGCACCGTGGACGGTTGCGACTTATATGATCGCTGGCCATGGAACGCCTGACCAGGCTCCAGCGCGGCTATTTGCCTACAAGTATCCGAAGGCCTTCGAACGCTTGCTTGCAGTCCTGGCCGAGGTGTCGGCCGATTATTTGGTCGCGCAGATCGACGCGGGTGCCGATGCCGTGCAGATTTTCGATTCCTGGGCTGGTGTTCTCGGCGAGCGGGAATTCGAGGCTTTCGCCGTGAAGCCTGTTGCACGGATGATCGCGTCTATCAAGGCGCGGCGTCCGAACGCTCGAGTGATTGCCTTTGCCAAAGGCGCTGGGTTCCTGCTGAGAGATTACCGGCAGAAGACGAAGGCTGATGCGATCGGGCTCGACTGGTCGGTGCCTTTGGATTTTGCCGCGGAGCTGCAGAAGGACGGAGCCGTGCAAGGCAATCTTGATCCGATGCGTGTGGTCGCCGGCGGTGCGGCGCTGTCGGAGGGGATCAATGATATTCTCGACAAGCTCGGCAATGGTCCGCTGATATTCAATCTCGGTCACGGGATCACGCCACAGGCGGACCCTCGGAACGTGGCGCTGCTCGTCGAGCAGGTCCGCGGTTGGAGACGCTAGCACATGGCAAAGCAGACGGATGAGAGGCCGGGCACCTATGCGCGTCGCCGTGCCCACTTTGCGATCCTGTTTTTCGTGCTTCTCGGCCTGGGACTATTCCTCTGGAACCCGGACAATCTCTATCTCTGGATAAAGGCTCTTCATGTTATCGCGGTGATCTCGTGGATGGCTGGTCTGTTCTATATGCCTCGGCTCTTCATCTACCATACCGATGCGGAACCGGGCTCGACGCAGTCGGAGACCTTTAAGGTGATGGAGCGCCGCCTGCTGAGGGTGATCATGAACCCGGCTATGATGCTGACCTGGATCTTTGGTCTTTATCTCGCTTGGTCCGTATATGGTTTCCAGGGCGGTTGGCTGCACGCGAAGATCGGCCTGGTTGTGCTTCTGACTGCCGTTCATGTTTTTTTCTCGCGGGCGGCAAGGGCGTTCGAGCGCGATGAGAACCGCCATTCAGCGCGTTATTGGCGCTTCATGAACGAGGCGCCGACGGTTCTGATGATCGCGATTGTCATTCTGGTTGTGGTCAAGCCGTTCTGAGAAAAAGCGGGTTCGGTTAAATTTGCTTGATTTTAAGCAGCCCCCTTGCGGCGGTGAGCCTTACTCGCTATTTTCGCTCCACCTCATCCTTGTGGCATGTATGTAAAGTTCGATCGTCTGCGATCCCTTCGCAGGACCGATTACAGCCCTCGACATCGCCTCCCCCCCGAATTTAAGAGTAATGGTCACTTCATGGCTGAAATGAAGCTTCAAGAACTTAAGAGTAAGTCCCCGACGGATCTGCTGGCATTTGCCGAATCGCTCGAGGTCGAAAATGCGAGCACGATGCGCAAACAGGAATTGATGTTTGCGATCCTGAAGGTGCTTGCCAGCCAGGATGTGGAGATTATCGGCGAAGGCGTCGTTGAAGTGCTCCAGGATGGCTTTGGCTTCCTGCGCTCTGCCAACGCCAACTACCTCCCGGGCCCGGACGATATCTACATCTCACCCTCCCAGATCCGCCGCTTCTCTTTGAAGACCGGCGACACGGTAGAGGGTCCAATCCGCGGGCCTAAGGAAGGCGAACGCTACTTTGCGCTGCTCAAGGTCAACACCATCAATTTCGACGATCCCGAGAAGATCCGTCACAAGGTGCATTTCGATAACCTGACACCGCTCTATCCGAACGAACGCTTCAGGATGGAATTGGATATCCCGACCTCGAAGGATCTTTCGCCGCGCGTCATCGATCTCGTCGCGCCGCTTGGCAAGGGCCAGCGCGGACTGATCGTCGCTCCGCCGCGTACCGGTAAGACGGTTCTGCTGCAGAACATCGCGCACTCGATTACGGCGAATCATCCCGAGTGCTATCTGATTGTTCTTCTCATCGACGAACGTCCGGAAGAAGTCACGGACATGCAGCGTTCCGTTCGCGGCGAAGTCATCTCCTCGACGTTCGACGAACCCGCTGTACGCCATGTGCAGGTGGCGGAAATGGTTATCGAAAAGGCAAAGCGCCTTGTGGAGCACGGCCGTGATGTTGTGATCCTGCTGGATTCGATTACGCGCCTCGGCCGCGCATACAACACGGTTGTCCCCTCGTCCGGTAAGGTTCTCACGGGTGGCGTCGATGCGAACGCCCTGCAGCGCCCGAAGCGCTTCTTCGGCGCAGCGCGCAACATTGAAGAAGGTGGTTCGCTTACGATCATCGCGACCGCGCTTATCGATACCGGCAGCCGCATGGACGAAGTGATTTTCGAAGAGTTCAAGGGAACCGGTAACTCGGAAATCGTTCTAGACCGTAAGGTTGCCGATAAGCGTATCTTCCCGGCCATGGACATTTTGAAGTCCGGCACGCGTAAGGAAGACCTCCTCGTGCCGCGTCAGGATCTCCAGAAGATCTTCGTGCTGCGGCGCATTCTGGCTCCGATGGGAACGACCGACGCGATCGAATTCCTGATCGACAAGTTGAAACAGACGAAGAACAATCCCGACTTCTTCGATTCTATGAATACGTGATCCTTAGCCGGATTCTTTGATAAGCCGGTCACCGCTGTGGCCGGCTTTTCCATTTCTAGCGAAAACTCTCTTCAGCCTTGAACTGGAGTAGGAAAATGTCGTCGAGCAACGAAACCATCTTCGCGCTATCGAGTGGTCCTGTCCCGGCCGGCTTGGCCGTCGTTAGAATCAGTGGGGAGGAAGTGCCGGCGGTTGTCACCGCCCTCGTTGGCGACGTGCCGCCTGCGCGCCAGGCAGCATTACGATCGATTCGGACTCGTAATGGTCTTGTCATCGACACCGGCCTTATTCTGTTCTTTCCGGCACCCCATTCCTTTACCGGCGAGAATGTTGCCGAGCTGCACCTGCATGGCGGCCGCGCGGTTGTCGACGCCTTGCATCGTGAGCTCGCCCAATTCCGCAATTTGCGGGCGGCGGCACCAGGCGAATTTTCACGGCGAGCATTTGAGAACGGGAAGCTGGACTTAATCGAGGTTGAAGGCCTAGCAGATCTTATCGCTGCGGAAACGGAGATGCAGCGGCGTCTTGCTGTCGAGCAAAGCTCCGGGGGATTATCGTCAATCTACTACGGCTGGTCAGATAGGCTGACGCGTGCACGCGCCCTGATCGAGGCTGAACTGGACTTTCCCGACGAAGAAGATGTTCCGGGCTCCGTCTCAGATCAGGTTTGGGCGGATGTGGCGAGCCTGGTCAACGAATTGAAAAACCATCTGGAGCAACTGGCAGCCGGAGAGATCATCCGCGATGGGTTCAAGGTCGTCATAGCGGGCAGGCCGAATGCCGGCAAGTCGAGCCTTATGAACGCTCTGGCGAAGCGCGATGTTGCGATCGTCACTGACATTGCTGGCACGACACGGGATGTGCTGCACGTCGATCTCAGCATGGATGGCTATCTTGTCAGGCTCTACGACACTGCTGGTCTGCGCGAGACGGATGAGATCGTGGAGCGCGAGGGCATTCGACGGGCCGAGAAGATCATCGCAGAGGCCGACCTGGTGATCTTCATCGAGGACGTGTCGATTGAAAGCGGAGCTGAGGAATTGGCCGACGATGCCATTGTGGTGGGGACGAAATCCGATTTGCCGCGTCAAAGCGCTCGAGCGTATGAGCTATTGATTTCGACCACGCATGGGACTGGTCTCGATGCACTCCGAGCCTTGATCGTTGAGCGCCTAAAAACAAAAGTCCATCCCCAGTCCATGGCGATCCCGAGCCGCGCACGCCACAAGCAAACGCTGACACAGACATTGGCTGCGCTGCGAACGTCCCTTCACGACTCTGATCGCGGTCTGGATCTACGGGCCGAGGACCTGCGTGTCGCGAGTGACGCCCTGGGACGAGTGACTGGGCGTGTGGATGTCGAGAATTTGCTTGATGTCATCTTCGGTGAATTCTGCATCGGAAAATGATTCACGTGAAACATCGGAATCATGCCCTGTCGTCTGGTTTCACGTGAAACGCCTTGACTCCCTGGGCGACATCGCTCATCACCTGACGATCTCAGGAGCTTAAATAATGGATACCTCACGGTTCGATGTCATCGTCATCGGAGGCGGGCATGCTGGATGCGAAGCCGCTGCCGCCGCCGCGCGCCTTGGCGCGAACACGGCGCTGGTGACTCATCGTCGCGATACCATCGGGATCATGTCTTGCAATCCGGCGATTGGAGGACTTGGCAAAGGACACCTGGTCCGAGAGATCGATGCCATGGACGGTCTGATGGGCCGCGTTGCTGATGCGGCCGGTATTCAGTTCCGGATGCTGAATCGAAAGAAGGGGCCGGCTGTTCGCGGCCCCCGTAGCCAAGCGGATCGGAAGCTCTATCGGCAGGCTATGCTTGCGGAGATCGAGAGCATTGAGAATCTCACTGTGGTCGAGGGCGACGCGTTCGATCTATCCATTAAAGACGGTCGGATCGCCGCGGTTGTCATGAAAGATAGCCGGATTCTCAAGTGCGCATCAGTTGTGTTGACAACGGGGACCTTCCTGCGTGGACTCATTCACATCGGCGACCAAAAGATACCCGCAGGTCGCGTTGGTGAACAGCCATCGGTGGGGCTTTCTCAAACGCTCTTAAATTTGGGCGTTCGTCTCGGGCGGCTGAAGACCGGAACGCCGGCGCGGCTGGATGGGACGACGATCGATTGGGAGAGTGTCGGCCAACAGGGAGCGGACGAGGATCCTGTCCCCTTCTCTTTCATGACAGATCATATCTTGAACCCACAAATCACCTGTGGCGTTACGCGCACGACGGAGGCGACCCATCGCATCATCGCCGAGAATTTGAAGCGTTCGGCCATGTATTCGGGGCAGATTGAAGGCGTCGGACCGCGCTATTGCCCGTCGATCGAGGATAAGCTGGTTAAGTTTGGCGAACGTGACGGACACCAAGTCTTTCTTGAGCCGGAAGGCCTGGATGACAGCACAGTCTATCCCAACGGTATCTCGACATCCCTCCCCGCCGAGATCCAGGATGCGTTCATTCATACCATTCCTGGTCTCGAACGGGTCCGCATTGTGCAGCCGGGTTATGCGATTGAGTACGATCATGTCGATCCGCGCGAGTTGAAACCATCGCTCGAAGTGAAGAAGATGCCAGGCCTGTTTTTGGCTGGGCAGATCAATGGAACGACGGGATACGAGGAGGCTGGAGCTCAGGGCCTCGTTGCCGGCATCAATGCTGCGCGCCTGGCTGGCGGTCAGGACGAAGTTCGCTTCAGCAGAACGGACTCCTATATCGGTGTAATGGTGGATGACCTGACCTCGCGCGGTGTCGCTGAACCATACCGCATGTTCACATCCCGGGCTGAGTACCGCTTGTCGCTGAGGGCTGACAATGCGGATGTCCGGCTGACGCCGTTGGCAATACAGATCGGCGCGGTCTCGGCCGGTCGCCGGGACCGTTTTGAAGCCTATGGCGAGGCGCTGGATGCGGGGCGCGCTCAGCTGACATCACTTTCCGTGACGCCAAGCGAAGCGGGGCGATTCGGTCTAAAGCTGAACCAGGATGGGCAACGGCGGTCGGCTTATGAGCTTCTGTCCTACCCGGATATTAGCCTGCCGGCTCTTGCGCCGATCTGGCCTGAACTAAATGGGCTGAATGGCCGCGTGGCTGAAGCGCTGGAAATAGAAGCGAGCTACGCGGTTTACATGGAACGGCAGTCAGCTGATATCGCGCACGTGAAGCGAGATGAAGACCGCGTGATACCGTCTGACTTCGATTTCGATCTGCTGTCCGGGCTGTCCAACGAACTGAAGCAGAAGTTGCGTAATATCCGACCCTACAACGTTGCACAGGCAACAAAGATCGATGGGATGACGCCCGCTGCGATTTCGCTGTTGCTCGTGCACCTGCGTCGCGGCGCGGCGGATGTTGCGGCATCTGCTTAACGTTGTCCTATTGCAATCTGCGAGAGTCCTACCATGCAACTGAACGGCCGACGTGTTTCACGTGAAACACAGGAGCGTCTCGAACACTTTGTGGCCCTCTTTCAAAAGTGGGCGAAGTCGATCAACCTGACTGCGCCGTCAACGCTTGCCGATGCCTGGAGCCGGCACATTGCAGACTCGGTGCAAATCTTCCAGCTCCAGCCTCTTCCTCGCACGTGGATCGACCTAGGCAGCGGGGGTGGCTTTCCGGGCATTGTGACGGCCATCATGCTGGCGGAGCTCGATGATGGATGGGTCCATCTCGTGGAGAGCAACCATAAGAAGGCGGCCTTTCTGCGCACGGCGCTCCGGGAAACCGCCGGTAGAGGCTCTATTCACGCTGTGCGAATAGAAGACGCACCTGCAATCGTAGAGAATTGCGACTTTGTTTCCGCTCGGGCCCTCGCCGACCTAGGGAAGTTGCTGGGTTTTATTGAACCGTGGTCGAAACGGAATGCAAGTCTTCGAGCTTATTTTCACAAAGGCCGGGATTACCGGAGCGAGATCGAGAAAGCGCATGGTGACTGGAGATTCGATCTGTTAGAACATAAGAGCGCTGTCGAGCAGGATTCTGTCGTTTTGGAAATCTTCAATCTCCAGCGTGTGGCTTAACAGATCGGGCTTTGGCTATGGCTGGCGAACGAAATCGTATAATCACCATTGCAAATCAGAAAGGTGGCGTCGGCAAGACCACGACTGCCATCAACTTGGCAACAGCTTTGGCGGCGATCGGCGAGCGGGTCTTGATCGTCGATCTCGACCCGCAGGGTAACGCCAGCACCGGCTTGGGGATCGATCGTAAACATCGCCGGCTATCTTCCTATGATCTTTTGCTTGGTGACTATGGCATCGAAGAGGTGTCGCAGGAGACCGCTGTTCCAAACCTGTACATCGTGCCGTCCACGATGGACTTGCTCGGCATTGAGATGGAGATTGCAAGCCAAAGCGATCGCGTTTTCAAGCTCAAGAAAGCCCTCGCCAAAGAGGAGGCTTTCCGCTTCTCCTACATCCTTGTTGACTGCCCTCCCTCTTTCAATCTGCTCACGATGAATGCAATGGCGGCGGCCCATTCCGTGCTTGTGCCTCTTCAATGTGAATTCTTTGCGTTGGAAGGGCTCAGCCAACTCCTGGAGACAGTCGATCAGGTTCGACGTACCGTAAACCCCCGCCTCGATATCCAGGGGATAGTGCTGACGATGTTCGATTCCCGCAACAATCTGGCGCAACAGGTTGTTAACGATGTTCGCACGCATTTAGGGGAGAAGGTCTACCACACATTGATTCCTCGAAATGTTCGCGTGTCTGAGGCACCCTCCTATGGCAAGCCAGCAATTCTGTACGACCTGAAGTGCGCCGGCAGTCAGGCATATCTCCAGCTGGCGTCGGAAGTTATTCAGCGCGAACGGCAGCGTCTCGCGGCGTGATTTGAAAGAGAATGGCGAGTTTAGATATGAGCGATGACATCTCGAAAAGAAGGCTCGGCCGTGGCCTGGCCGCATTGATTGGTGAGATGGACCAACCGATGCCCGTTGATGCGGCCAAGCCAGGGGTCAGCGCCGATCGGATGGTCCCGATCGAGTTCGTCACTCGCAATCCGCGCAATCCTCGACGGTTTTTCGACGACGGCGAATTGCATGAGCTCGCGGGCTCGATCCGGCAGCACGGTATCGTGCAGCCCATTGTGGTTCGCACATTGGCCGCCAGCCAGTTCGAGATTATAGCCGGCGAGAGACGGTGGCGCGCGGCACAGCTTGCAGGCCTCGTTGAGATCCCGGTGATCGTGCGCGATGTCGATGACAAAACCGCTCTTGAGATTGCAATCGTAGAGAACGTTCAGCGCTCCGACCTCAATCCGCTGGAAGAAGCCCTCGGCTACGAGCAGTTGATGGCGGAGTATGGCTATACCCAGAACGATCTCGGCGAAATTATCGGCAAGAGCCGCAGTCACGTGGCGAATTCGCTGCGTCTCTTGAAACTGCCAGAGCCCGTTCGGGACCTTTTGGCCGCGGGAAGCCTCTCGGCCGGTCATGCCCGCGCCTTGGTGCCGACTTCCGATCCGACCGCCCTCGCCCGCACGATCGTTTCGAAAGGCATGTCGGTCCGTGACGCGGAGCGTTTGGCGCAGAATGATATCAAGGCTCAGTCGGAGCCGAAGATCCCGGGGCATCAGAAGGATCAGAAGGATTCAGATACGCTCGCCCTGGAACGCACCTTGTCGGATACGCTCGGCCTGGACGTGACGATCAATCACAAGGCAGGCGGCGGCCAGATCAGAATTTCCTATAAGTCGTTGGAACAATTGGAAGAAATCTGCCGGCTGCTCGAGCGCCGCTAAATGGAATCGCTATCGGCGCGCCGATTGCAGTGTCGTCGATAGCAGGGTCTGTAGGGCGATGCTGTCTTCCAACGACGCCCGTTTGCGCGTCTGCAAGATTGCCGCCTGCAGACGGTTTGCTTCTCGTGCCACCGCTTCAGCGGACCAGGTACGCAATGCCTGCTCGATAATCGGCTTGCGTCGGAAATGCAGATGACGACCAAGCGTCTGCATGACCTGAGCGGCCGGCAATCGCTTCTCCTCCATCTCCGTCTTCATGGCGTCCAGCAACTGAAACTGCTTCAGACAGGCCTGGATCACGAGAAACACCGCTGTCTTCGACGATATGATCTTTTGCATTGCATGCAGGAAGCTGCTTGGATTTCCGCTAAGGACGGCATCGACGGCGTCGTCCACCGAGATGGCGCTGGCGTCGCCTATTATTTCCGTAACGTGGTGCTCTTCGATGGTCGATTTTCCCCGACAATAGAGCGCCAGCTTTCGCAGTTCGTTGCGAGAGGCAATCCGATCCCCCCCTATCAGCTCCAGCAGGGCCTGGCGTGCATCGGGCGTGATGCCCAGGCCAGCGCTTGAAAGTTCGCTATCTATAAGGCCGTTGAGGGCGCGGGCATCGTCGGCATAGCAGGGTATCGCCATGACAGTGCGTGCTGTCTCGGCGGCTTTCCGCAGCAGCGAGCCTTTCTTGAGGTCACCGCCCTCGATAAGAACGAATGTGCCGTCCGGCATGTTCGCTGAAAGAACCTGGAGGGAGTCGACAAGATATTTCTCGTTGGCTGCACCACGGATCCAGATGAGCTTGTCACCTCCGAAAAGGCCAATTGCTCCCGCCTCGTCCAAGAGGCGACCTTGATCGCGCTGTAGGTCGCCGATATCGAGCTTGATCAGCGAAAACGGATCATCCAATGCCACGCCCGTCCTGCCGGCCAGCGAGGTGGCGCGCTCCGAAACAAGACCGCGATCCGGCCCATAAATCACAAAGAGCCGGTAGTTGCGGGCGGATCGCTCAAGAAAGCCTTCAAACTCGTGCGATTTGATTTCCGCCATGCATCCGCTCCTCAGCGGCCAAGCGCAGCCGCAATATCGGCACCAACGAACTCAGCAGCCTGCCGTGCGGCGCGGTTCTCGGCGTCGCGGATGGCGCGTTGCTTGGCAAATTCCTGAGCTGGGAAGTCGACGAGCGCAGTGGCATAACGATTGCCGGCCTTGATGACGTGGCCGTCCTTTGTGGACTTCAGAGTGTAGTCGACGCTGACGGTCGCACGTCCGGCAAGCGATTCGTCTGACGACGCCACCAGCAGCGTGCTGATGACATTCGAGCGAGCGCTGAATTCAACCTTGTATTCGGGATTCTCAGGCTCGCCGGCGCCACGCGAAGCGATAAAAATCAGTCGATTGCGAACCTCTTGCTCAACGCGACCCCCCGCTTCCGAGAAACCGACGGACGCCAGCTTGCCCGCAGCGCCGGAACTTTCGGAATAAAGAGGGCGAACCTGGCAGGATGCGAGAAAAGCCGTGGACGCTAGGATTGCGGCAATGCCGGTGCCGCGCACCAGCTTAAAAGCGATATCAAACGACAATGTTCACAATCCTTTGTGGAACCACGATGATCTTCTTAGGCGTCTGACCGTTCAGCGCCTTCTTGACGTCATCCAATGCGAGCACACCCTCGGTGACGGCATTCTGATCTGCGTCGCGAGAAATTGTCAATTCGGCGCGCTTCTTGCCGTTGATCTGAACCGGCAAAATCACATCGTTTTCAACGACGAGGGTTTCGTCATAACGCGGCCAATCAGTGTGCGCCAGCAATCCGCCGTTGCCCAGCGCCGCCCAGCACTCCTCAGCCAGATGCGGCGTCATTGGTGCTACCAACTGGATAAGGATCTCGGCCGCGTCCCGCGCTGCGGCGCGATACGCCGTATCGCCTTCGCCTGCAGCGACGCGGGTCAATGGCGACGCCAGGGCATTGACGAGCTCGTAGATCCTCGCGACGGCCTTATTAAACCAGAGACGATCATAATCGTTCTGGACGGCCTTCAAGGTTTTGTGCGCGATCTGCGAAATCGCTTGAGCTTCCCCATCCTTAGCCGGAGTCGGCGCAACATCGCGAAGTTTGTCCGATGCCTCGGCAATCAGACGCCAGAGCCGCTGGGTGAAGCGGTGGGCGCCCTCTACGCCTGCCTCCGACCAGATAACGTCGCGCTCAGGCGGCGAGTCCGAAAGAACGAAAAAGCGGGCAGTGTCTGCACCGTAAGAAGCGATGATATCGTCCGGATCGACGACGTTCTTCTTCGACTTCGACATCTTCTCGATCGAGCCGATCGCGACTTCCTCCCCGCTGGAAAGGTGATAGGCGCGGCGTTTCCCGTCCAGCTCCTCGATGCGAATATCCGCCGGTGCAACCCACTCGCGGCCCATGCCCGTGCCGCGGCTGTAGGTCTCGTGCACGACCATGCCCTGGGTAAAGAGACCCTTGAACGGCTCCTTTGCATCGACGTGGCCTGTCTCGCGCATCGCCCGGGTGAAAAAGCGCGAATAAAGCAGGTGCAGAATCGCGTGCTCGATACCACCAATATACTGATCGACTGGCAGCCAGCGATTGGCAGCGCTTTGGTCGGTCGGCTTGCTCTCCCAGGGAGCGGTAAAGCGGGTGAAATACCAGCTCGAATCGACAAACGTGTCCATCGTGTCGGTCTCCCGCCGTGCATCCTTGGCGCACTGCGGGCAAGCGACGTGCCGCCAGGTCGGATGACGATCGAGCGGATTGCCGGGCTGGTCGAAGGTTACATCCTCCGGCAGCTGCACCGGCAGGTCCTTCTTCGGAACCGGGACAACGCCGCAATCGTCGCAATGGATGACAGGGATCGGGCAACCCCAATAGCGCTGGCGCGAGATACCCCAGTCACGCAAGCGGAAGTTCACCCTGCGCTCACCCTGCGGAGCATTGCCAAGCGTCATTGACGACAGGCGGTCGGCAACGATCTCGAATGCCTCAGTTGTGCTCTTGCCATCAAGGAAGCGCGAATTGATCATGACGCCATCGCCGTCATAGGCAACGTCGCCGACGCTGAAGGTCGCGGCATCGTCATCCGCCGGCATAACAACGGGAACCACCGGCAGGTCGTATTTGCGTGCAAAATCCAGGTCACGCTGGTCACCGGATGGGCAACCAAAAATCGCGCCGGTGCCGTAGTCCATGAGGACGAAGTTTGCGACGTAGACAGGCAATTCCCATGACGGATCGAGCGGATGCTTGACGCGAATGCCTGTGTCGATGCCCTTCTTCTCCGCAGTCTCAAGCGCAGCAAGTGAGGTTCCAGCACGGCGGCATTCTTCGCAGAAAGCATCGATAGCCGGATTCTTCGCTGCGGCATCCTTGGCCAGCGGATGGTCGGCTGCGATAGCCAGGAAGGAGGCGCCAAATAGCGTGTCCGGACGGGTCGTGTAGACCTCGATCTCGGTTTCTCCGGCCGGAGCCGTCTCCTGGACGATCTCCCAGCGCAGCATCATGCCTTCCGAGCGACCGATCCAGTTCTTCTGCATCAATCGGACCTTTTCCGGCCACTGATCAAGCGTGTCCAATGCCTCGAGCAGATCCTGGCTGAAGTCGGTGATCTTGAAGAACCACTGCGTCAGTTCCCGTTGCTCAACCAGGGCACCGGAACGCCAGCCGCGTCCGTCGATCACCTGTTCGTTGGCGAGAACGGTGTTGTCGACCGGATCCCAGTTCACCTTCGACTGCTTGCGATAGACGAGCCCCTTCTCGAGGAAATCTAGGAAAAGATGCTGCTGGTGCTGGTAGTAGGCGACATCGCAGGTTGCGAATTCGCGGCTCCAATCCAGTGAGAGGCCCATCGCCTTCAACTGGGACTTCATCGATGCGATGTTCTGGTAGGTCCAGGAGGCCGGATGTACACCGCGCTCCATTGCCGCATTTTCAGCCGGCATGCCGAAGGCGTCCCAACCCATGGGATGTAGAACGTTGTAGCCGCGAGCGCGCTTATAGCGAGCTACGACGTCGCCCATTGCGTAATTCCGCACATGGCCCATGTGGATGCGGCCGGATGGATACGGAAACATCTCGAGGACGTAATACTTCTCGCGCGGATCGCTGTTGTCGGTCTCGAAGACCTTCGCTTCGTTCCATTTTTGCTGCCAGCGAGGTTCAGCATCACGCGGGTTATAACGTTCGGTTGCCATGGTATTCGTATTTCCGAAAGATCAGGGGAAGTTGGTGGTGACCTTCACCATGAAACCACGGTAGCGTCAAGTTTTACGGGCGCCGCAAGCGTCCGATCTCGGCCTGCCGGCCACTATTTCGGGCGCGTGGGCCTTGGCAAGCACAGCCGGGGCGTTTAGTGCATTGCCATCTTCTCATGCAGTCATGTCGAGGCGAGTGATGGAACTTGAAGAGCGATTGAACGACGTGCGCTCGCGTATCTCCGCGGCCGAGCAGCAGGGGAAACGGCCCGACGGTTCGGTTCAGCTTGTCGCCGTTTCAAAGACATTCGACGCAGACGCGATCCGCCCGGCGCTTCAGGCCGGGCAACGGATCTTCGGGGAAAACAGGGTTCAGGAAAGCCAGGGAAAGTGGCCTGAACTGAAATCCGAGACGTCAGGCATTGAACTTCATCTCATCGGCCCTCTGCAGTCGAACAAGGCGGCCGAGGCGGTCGCGCTGTTCGATGTCATCGAAACCATCGACCGGGAAAAGATCGCCCGTGTGCTCGCCGACGAAATGAAGCGTCAGGCGAAGACCCCTCGCCTCTATGTTCAGGTGAATACTGGGCTTGAGCCGCAGAAGGCAGGAATCGCCCCTGATGATACAGTAGCGTTTGTCGCTCTTTGCCGCGACGAACTCGGCCTCGCCATTGAAGGCCTGATGTGTATTCCGCCGGCGGACGAGAATCCGGGTCCGCATTTCGCGTTGCTCGCCAGGCTCGCCAAGGCTTGCGGCGTCGAGAAACTCTCGATGGGAATGTCCGGCGACTACGAAACCGCGATTGCCTTTGGCGCGACCAGCGTTCGCGTTGGCTCCGCGATCTTCGGTGCCCGCTGATACGCTCCTTTCGTCGGGCTTTCTCTCCTGCCATGCCTCTCCTAGATTGATAGGATAACTTGCGTGTCCTGGGGAGGAGCAGATGCAGGGAAGCTATCGCCAGACCTATTCCAGGTGGAAGGACGATCCGGAGGCTTTTTGGCGCGAGGCGGCGGCAGAAATCAGCTGGTTCAAACCGCCGGCGCAGACCTTTTCGCGAGAAGGTGGTCCATACGGCCGCTGGTTTGCCGGGGGCGAAACCAATACCTGCTACAATTGTCTCGATCGGCACGTTCTAGCGGGCCGTGGTGACGATACCGCCTTTATCTACGATAGCCCGATTAGCGGCACCAAGGCTGTGTTTAGCTATGGTGACGTCCTTGCCGAAGTCAGTGCCATTGCAGCAACGCTCCGGCAACGTGGAATCGCAAAGGGTGACCGCGTCATCATCTATATGCCGATGGTCCCGCAGGCAGTTTTCTCAATGCTTGCCTGCGCGCGCATCGGCGCGGTCCATTCCGTCGTGTTCGGTGGCTTTGCGGCAAATGAGCTCGCGGCCCGTATCGACGATTCGGGGGCGAAGCTCATCATCACGGCAAGTTGCGGGCTCGAGCCGGGACGGATCGTGCCCTACAAGCCCTTGGTCGATCAGGCGATTGCCATCGCGAAGTCGAAGCCGGCCCACTGCCTTGTCTTGCAGAGGCCGCAGCTTGCAGCTGATCTCACAGCCGGTCGCGACGAGGATTTCGACACTACTGTCGCGAGAAATCGTGGTGTGACCGTTGAGTGCATTCCCGTCAGTGCGACGGACGAACTCTACATTCTCTACACCTCAGGCACGACGGGCCAGCCGAAAGGGGTCGTGCGCGACAATGGCGGTCACATGGTAGCCCTCAATTGGTCGATGGCAAATATCTTCGGCATCAAGCAGGGCGAAGTGTTCTGGGCGGCTTCGGACATCGGGTGGGTCGTCGGCCATTCCTACATCGTTTATGCACCGCTGCTGGCAGGCGCGACCAGCGTGATATTCGAAGGAAAGCCAGTTGGTACACCGGATGCCGGCGTCTTCTGGCGCATCGCTTCAGAGCACGATGTCCGCATTCTCTTTACGGCGCCTACCGCTTTCCGGGCCATTCGTCGGGAGGATAGCGATGGTGTTCGCCTCAAGGCCTATCCGATGCCGAATTTTCGTGCCCTGTTCCTTGCGGGAGAGCGCGCAGATCCGGAAACGCTGAAGTGGGCAGAGCGCATGCTTGATGTACCCGTGATCGATCATTGGTGGCAAACGGAGACCGGATGGCCGATGGTGGCAAACCCGCTCGGCCTCGAAGCTCTGCCGGTGAAGCATGGCTCCCCTTCGATGCCTATGCCCGGGTATAGTATCCATGTTCTTGATGATGCCGGCCACGCGGTTGAGCCAGGGACGCTCGGTAATATCGTTGTCGAACTCCCCCTGCCGCCTGGCTGCCTACCCACGCTGTGGAACGCCGACGAGCGTTTCCACTCGGCCTATCTGGCCGAATTTCCCGGTTATTATAAAACGGCGGATGCCGGCTATATCGACGACGACGGCTATCTCTTCATCATGTCACGCACGGACGACATCATCAACTGCGCAGGCCACCGGCTGTCGACGGGAGCGATGGAGGAGGTTTGTGCCACGCATCCGGATGTTGCCGAATGCGCGGTGGTCGGAATCGCAGATCAGGTTAAGGGTCAGGTCCCTTGCGGCTTTCTCGTTCTGAAGAAGAATGTTTCACGGGAAACATCGGCCATTGAATCGGAGGTCGTGCAGCTGATCCGCGATGCGATTGGCCCGGTCGCTTCGTTCAAGACGGCGATAACCGTCGAGCGCCTCCCCAAGACGCGCTCCGGCAAGATCTTGCGCGGCACGATCCAGAAAATCGCCGACGGTGTGCCTTGGAAAATGCCGGCGACGATCGACGACCCCACTATTCTTGAGGAAATAGCCGAAGCCCTGCGCAAGCGTGGGTATGGTTCCCTGCCGATGTAGGTACAAAAAGAAAAGGCCCCGCTTACGCAGGGCCTTGTGGATCGATCACCGTAGGCAATCAATACTGGTCGTCTTCGTCCTCATCCTTCGGAGAGGATTTCAGCGACTTGAGCTTTGCGAAGACGGCATCGGCATCGATTTCCTTCTCCTCTTCGCGCTCATGGCGGGTCAGGCGCTCGGTTTCATGCGCCGACTCCAAGGTCGCTCCGAGTTCGGCCGCTGTCGGCAGCGGGCGTCCCTTTGCCGCCTTTTCGACTTCCATGTCGAGATCGATCTGGCTGCAAAGACCGAGTGTCACCGGATCCATCGGCGCGAGGTTAGCCGAGTTCCAGTGCGTACGCTCGCGAATCTGTTCGATTGTCGACTTCGTGGTGCCGACGAGGCGGGAAATCTGTGCGTCCTTCAATTCCGGATGATTGCGCACCAGCCAGAGAATGGCGTTCGGACGATCCTGGCGCTTGGAAACCGGCGTGTAGCGCGGGCCGCGGCGCTTGGATTCTGGCACGCGAACCTTCGGTTCCGAGAGCTTCAGCTTGTGCGCCGGGTTTTTTTCAGCGCGGGCGATTTCATCGCGCGAAAGCTGACCCGTTGCGATCGGATCGAGACCTTTGATGCCCTGTGCGGCTTCGCCGTCGGCAATTGCCTTCACTTCGAGCGGATGCAGTCTGCAGAATTGAGCGATCTGGTCGAATGACAGGGCTGTGTTGTCGACGAGCCAGATGGCAGTCGCCTTCGGCATGAGCAATTGTTGAGCCATGGATATAGTCCTTCTGTCGTCCGCGCCGGTGTCGCGGTCCGTGGATTGTCACCACTATGTCCGGGAAATATGGCGCTATATAACCGCAGTGATGCAGAATTGCAATTGATCACGAATGAAATGACCTTTGTCTAATTGCCGGGCAGATGTGAACTGCTATGAATGCCTATAGCCAGTCCGGGCTGCTTCGCTTTTTGGTCGCCCGGTGCCCGAGTGAGGAGGAGTTCCATGTCCGAAAAGATCTACCCGGTGCAAAAGCCGGTGAAGAACCATGCGCTTATCGATAAGGCCAAGTACGAGCAATGGTACGAGGAAAGCGTCGAGAACCCCGACAAGTTCTGGGGTAAACATGGCAAGCGGATCGATTGGTTCAAACCCTACACGAAGGTCAAGAACACGTCTTTCACTGGCCGAGTCTCGATCAAGTGGTTCGAGGACGGGCAGACGAACGTTTCGTACAACTGTATCGACCGGCACCTGAAGACCAACGGCAATCAGACGGCGATCATCTTCGAGGGCGACAATCCCTACGTCGACAAGAAGATCACCTATAACGAGCTCTACGAGCATGTTTGTCGCATGGCGAACGTCATGAAGAAGCATGGCGTCAAGAAGGGTGATCGTGTTACCATCTACATGCCGATGATACCCGAGGCTGCCTATGCAATGCTCGCCTGCGCGCGCATTGGTGCGGTCCATTCGGTGGTGTTCGGAGGGTTTTCTCCGGAGGCGCTGGCCGGCCGTATCGTCGATTGCGAATCCACCTTCGTGGTTACCTGCGATGAAGGGGTGCGCGGCGGCAAGCCGGTGCCGCTGAAGGACAATACAGACACGGCAATTCACATTGCCGCCCGTCAGCATGTCATCGTCGACAAGGTTCTCGTCGTACGGCGTACAGGCGGCAAGACCGGCTGGGCACCGGGTCGCGACCTCTGGTACCATCAGGAAATCGCCACGGTTAAACCGGAGTGCCCGCCGGTGAAGATGAAGGCGGAGGATCCGCTGTTCATCCTCTACACCTCGGGGTCTACCGGAAAGCCGAAGGGTGTGTTGCATACCACGGGCGGCTATCTCGTCTATGCAGCGATGACCCATGAATATGTGTTTGATTACCACCCCGGCGATATCTACTGGTGCACCGCCGACGTTGGATGGGTTACCGGACACTCCTACATCGTTTACGGTCCGCTTGCGAACTGCGCGACGACGCTAATGTTCGAAGGCGTGCCGAATTTTCCGGATCAGGGCCGATTCTGGGAAGTCATCGACAAGCACAAGGTCAACATCTTCTACACGGCACCGACGGCGATCCGGTCGCTGATGGGTGCCGGCGACCACTTCGTCACCCGCTCGTCGCGCTCCAGCCTACGCCTGCTCGGAACGGTTGGCGAGCCGATCAATCCGGAAGCGTGGGAATGGTACTACAATGTTGTCGGCGACAAGCGCTGCCCCGTCATCGATACCTGGTGGCAGACGGAAACCGGCGGCCACATGATCACGCCGCTGCCGGGCGCGACCGATCTGAAGCCGGGTTCGGCGACGACCCCGTTCTTCGGCGTGAAACCGCAGCTGGTCGACAACGAAGGCAATGTGCTTGAGGGTGCCGCCGACGGAAACCTCTGCATTACCGACAGCTGGCCGGGGCAGATGCGTACCGTCTATGGCGACCACGAGCGCTTCATCCAGACGTACTTCTCGACCTACAAGGGCAAGTATTTCACCGGCGATGGCTGCCGACGGGATGAGGACGGCTACTACTGGATCACCGGTCGCGTTGACGACGTGCTGAACGTTTCGGGCCACCGCCTGGGTACCGCCGAGGTCGAGTCCGCACTCGTTTCGCATAATCTTGTCTCGGAGGCTGCTGTCGTCGGCTATCCGCACCCGATCAAGGGTCAGGGCATTTATTGCTACGTCACCCTGATGGCCGGCAATGAGGGTTCGGATGATCTGCGCCAACAGCTCGTCAAGCATGTTCGCGGCGAGATTGGCCCAATCGCTGCACCTGACAAGATCCAGTTTGCACCGGGTCTTCCGAAGACCCGGTCCGGCAAGATCATGCGCCGCATCCTGCGCAAAATCGCCGAGGACGATTTCGGCTCTCTGGGCGACACCTCGACGCTTGCCGATCCGGCGGTTGTCGACGACCTGATCGCGAACCGCCAGAACAAGGCGACTGCCTAAGCAAAAGCCGCTCCGAGCGATCGGGGCGGCTTCACTTCTCTACGGGCAGGTTTCTCGTGGCTTTCGGCCGCCGTTAAAGGCCCGGACAATCCCTTCCTCCAAGAGGTCCTGAGCCGGATTCCTGCCATCCGAAAGGGTTATATTTCGAGGATGCGACCGAAATACTTGTCGCCTGCGATCTACGTAAGCTGGATCTCGGAGGATCCGGATGTAAGGCTTTCCAGGGCGTGACGGGCGTCGATTCCCGCTCCTTACGTCAGCGCAGCTCGAGTGCATCTCGGGCGCGTCGATCCCGCGAATACGGACATTGACTTCCATTGTCTGCTGCGGCCAAGGGCGCGCTTCGACCAGCAGTGTGTCTCCATCGATCACTCTCAGGATTTCGGCTGATACTGGCCCTTCAATTTCGTCGCGCGCCGCGGCGTTTACCGCAGTCACAAGAAGGGTCAGCGCAACAAACGAAGCAATCTCTCTCACGAAAGGAATAAATTCCGATCACGAGCGAAAGTCAATAGGAATATTTACTTAGAAATCGATGGCCCTGCCGTTGATTTCCCAGTCTCCGAAGCGGGAAGGATCAGCGCCGCCGCGGCCACCTATCTCTGTTGGCATTTCTACCGGCTTTTCGTTTCGGCGCCGCTCTTCGGCCTCGGCGAGCGCACGCTTGGCGGCTGGCGAGAGCAACTTGCGTGGCGCCTCGGCGGCTTCAGTCGCCAGGGTTTCATTGTTGTCGTTGTCCGCTGCCTGCATCACGCGATTCCGCCCGAAATATATTGAAAATGGCTGGTGAATGACCAAATCATAGAGCGCCGGCGCCTCAATTGAAACCCTCCGGTTTTGCGCGGCCCGCTTAGGGGTGTTTTGGAGATAGCAATGAACCTCGTCCGTACAGCCATGTTGCTTGCCTTCATGACCGCATTGTTCATGGCCGTCGGCTTTCTGATCGGCGGGCGGAGCGGCATGATGATCGCGTTCGTGATCGCCGCTGGGATGAACTTCTTTTCCTACTGGAATTCGGACCGCATGGTGCTGTCGGCCTATCGCGCGCAGGAGGTTGACGAGCGTAATGCGCCCGAGTTCTTCGCGATCGTCAGGGATCTGACGCGCAATGCTGGCCTGCCGATGCCGAAGGTGTACCTCTACGACAGTCCGCAACCAAATGCCTTCGCGACTGGTCGCAATCCCGAGAACGCTGCTGTTGCCGCGTCCACCGGCTTACTGAGCGCACTGACGCCGGAAGAGGTCGCGGGCGTCATGGCCCATGAGTTGGCTCACGTGCAAAATCGCGACACCCTGACGATGACGATTACGGCGACCCTCGCCGGTGCAATCTCAATGCTGGGCAATTTTGCTTTCTTCTTCGGCGGCAACCGGGGAAACAACAACAATCCCCTGGGTTTCATCGGGGTATTGCTGGCGATGATCGTCGCGCCGCTTGCCGCGATGATGGTTCAGATGGCCATCAGCCGGACGCGCGAATATTCCGCCGACCGCCGAGGCGCGGAAATCTGCGGCAATCCTCTTTGGCTGGCTTCGGCACTGGGCAAGATTGCACGTAGCGCCTCGCACGTGCCGAATTACGATGCCGAGCGAAACCCGGCAACTGCCCACATGTTCATCATCAATCCGCTGACCGGTGCTGGCGTGGACAACCTGTTCTCAACGCACCCGAACACGGAAAACAGGATTGCGGCGCTGCAGGAAATGGCGCGCGGCGGCATGAATGGCTCGACGGCGCCGGCGCGCGCTGCTAATCCGATGCGCAAATCGCGCTCGGTTCCGAATACCGGTCTTGATCGCGGTGGTTCACAACCGCCGAAAGGTCCGTGGTCTTGAATTCAGACGGCAAGAAAAAACCATTTCGAAAACCAAAGTCGTCCAATCCGGGCGTTGTGGCTGGTCCGGCAAAGCCCGGATTCCAGGTTCGTGCCGCCGCCGCAAAGATCCTGGCAGCGGTCGTGGACCGTAAGCTTTCGCTGGACGGCGCCTTGGACAATGAACACGGCAATCCGGCCTATAAGGCGCTCAACGAGGGTGACCGCGCCCTCGTCCGCGCCATTCTGAATACAACGCTTCGGCATTTGCCGCGCATCGACGCCGCGATCTCCCGCCTGCTTGAATCGCCGCTTCCCGAAGGTGCGCGAGCGCTGCACCATGTTCTTGCGATTGCCGCAGCGCAGATCCTCTACCTTGATGTTCCGGATCATGCTGCGGTCGACCTGGCAGTCGAGCAATCAAATCAGGACCCGCGCAATCGTCGCTTTGCAAAGCTGGTGAACGCCGTTCTGCGCCGACTTGGACGCGAGAAGGACCAAATCCTTGCTGAGATCGCGACCATTCCGGTGATGCCGGAATGGTTTCTTCAAAGGCTCGAAAAGGCTTACGGCAAGGAAAGGGCGCAATCGATATCTGAATCGCAGCTCGAGCCGGCAGCGATCGATCTTACCGTCAAAGCTGATGCGCAGCGCTGGGCGGAACGTTTGGGTGGTTTCGCGCTGCCGACGGGTGGTGTGCGTCTGGCTGCCTTCGAGGGCAGCATCCCCTCACTCGAGGGATTTTCGGAAGGCGACTGGTGGGTCCAGGACGCGGCCGCCAGCATCCCAGCTCAGCTCTTTGGTGATTTGACAGGAAAGCGAGTTGCCGATCTATGTGCGGCGCCCGGCGGAAAGACTGCCCAACTGGTTCTCGCCGGTGGTGACGTTACTGCGGTTGAGCAGTCTGAAAACCGCATCAAGCGTTTGCGCGCGAACCTCGATCGGCTTGGACTGAAAGCCGAGACAGTCGCCAGCGACCTGACGAAATATGAGCCTGCAGAGCTGTTCGATGCGATCCTGCTGGATGCGCCCTGCTCATCGACGGGAACGACGCGCCGGCATCCGGATGTTCTCTGGGCCAAGGGGCCGGAAGATATAGCGAAGCTTGCTGCGCTTCAGGAGCGGCTGCTGCGCCATGCGATCACTTTGCTGAAGCCGGATGGCACGATCGTCTTTTCCAATTGTTCCCTTGATCCCGCCGAAGGCGAAGACGTCGTGGCTCGCGTCCTTTCGGATACGCCTTCAGTCGAGCGAGCGGCCGTTGATCCTGAGCGCTGGCCCGGGCTCGAAGCAGCAATCAGCGCGCTTGGCGAATTCCGCACGACACCAGACATGCTGGAGGTTCCCGCTGGTTTTGCGGGCGGTCTTGACGGTTTCTACGCTGTCGTGATGCGCCGTGTTGCTTGATCGCAGGGCAACTGGCATAGTTGAGCACCTGTCATAATTTGATACGCAAGTGTCACGGATTCCGGGCTTATTCACTTATTCTTAACGACGCGGGTCAATAGACAATAAACATGTGGTCCGGGTTCTCGACTCTTTATGTGAGAGAGGCTTGGCGGCGCACGCTGTGCCGCGGAGCAATCATGCGGTTGCGTCTCTTCCGCCACACGACCCACGCCCCCGAGCGCCTGATTGTGGCCCCCACCGATCTGCGTGCGGTTGATCCGCATGTCGCTGAAGAGATTTTGAACGGTCGCTTCCCGCTTGCCGGGCGGCTTCTCGAAACCGGTGGCAAGTCGCCCTTCAATTTCAGCCTTCCGTCCCGTTCCTTCGCACTGCGGCTTCATGGCTTCGGTTGGCTTCGCCATATGCGGACCAAGAAAAGCGACCTTCACTCGAGCGTTGCCCGCTCCATTGTCAACGACTGGCTGTCGCTGCATGGCGGCCGCATCGAGGGCATCGCCTGGGAAATCAATGTGACGGCGCAGCGCGTTATTTCCTGGCTCTCGCATTCGCCTGTGGTTCTTCACAATGCCGACCGCGGCTTCTATCGCCGCTTCTTGCGGTCGCTTGCCTTTCAGGTCCGGTTCCTGCGGCGAATGGCCAAGTACGCGCCGCCGGGGGAGGTTCGCTTTCGGCTGCGGATTGCCCTCGCGATGGCCTCGATTGCAATGCCGACGCGCGCAGGCGCGTTGCGGCGCGCTGCCGAAGCATTGGATCAGGAGTTCGATAGCCAGATCCTGCCTGACGGCGGTCATGTCTCGCGCAATCCCCGGGTAGGGCTGGAACTGCTTCTTGATCTCCTCCCGTTGCGGCAAACCTACGTTAATCTCGGGCACGATCTGCCGCAGAAGTTGATCTCGGGCATCGACCGCATGTACCCAGCCCTGCGCTTCTTCAGGCATCAGGACGGCGATCTCGCCCTTTTCAACGGCGCGACGTCGACCCTTGCGACAGAGTTGATGTCCTTGCTGCGATATGACGAGACGGCGGGAGATCCCTTCAAGGCGATGCCCCATTCGCGCTATCAGCGGCTGGCAGCGGGGAAAACGGTGGTCATTGCCGATACCGGATTACCGCCCACCGGAAGTCTGTCCCGCACGGCCCATGCCGGTTGCCTGTCATTCGAGATGTCGTCTGGACGCCATCGCTTTATCGTCAATTCCGGATCGCCGAAATTTGCCGGCCGGCGTTACGTGCAGATTGCTCGAACGACTGCCGCCCATACCACGGTGACCGTCAACGACACCTCGTCCAGCCGCTTCGCCCCGTCCGACTTCATTGCGAATGTGATTACAGACGGCGTGAAGACCGTGAATGTCGATCGCGCGCTCGCCGATGACGGCCGCGACGTGATCAAGGCGAGCCACGATGGCTACCTCAATGCCTTTGGCGTCCTGCATGAGCGCGAGCTGACCCTGAACGCCACAGGGCTGATCGTGACCGGCTGTGATCGGCTGGTCGCGCCGGAGGGCAAGGTCGATGAGGCAGTGCGGGCCGTGGCGCGCTTTCACGCCCACCCCTCCATCAACCTGAAGCAAATCGACAAAGAGTCGATCATGATGACGGCGCCCGACGGAGAAACATGGCTGTTCTCCTCGCCTGGCAACGAAGTGCTGATCGGCGAGGACGTCTTCTTTGCCGATGCCTCGGGCATTTGCGGATCCGATCAGATCGAGATCGGCCTCTCCTACCCCGACAGGCCGGAAATACGCTGGTTTTTATCGCGCAAGAGCTAGCGGCTGTTTCCGCGGGCGCAAAGCTGTGCTAACGCGGCCCCATCATCCGCTTATCCCTCGCTGGATATCTCCTGAAGACCAAACGGAGAAGCCTCATGGCCGTTGTTTCCAAGAAAATCCCTGCACCCGACAAAGTCAGCATCAAGACCGCGTTGCTTTCCGTATCCGACAAGACCGGTATCGTCGAACTCGCGCGCGCGCTTGACGACAAGGGCATCCGCCTTCTCTCAACTGGTGGCACTCACAAGGCAATTGCAGCGGCCGGGCTCGCGGTGACCGACGTTTCCGATGTCACAGGTTTTCCGGAGATCATGGATGGTCGCGTCAAGACCTTGCATCCCAAGGTGCATGGCGGCCTGCTTGCTATCCGTGACGATGCTGATCATCAAGCGGCGATGAAGGCGCACGGTATCGAGGGCATCGACCTCGTGGTCATCAATCTTTATCCATTCGAGGATGTCCGTGCCGCCGGCGGCGACTATCCGACGACCGTCGAAAACATCGACATTGGCGGTCCTGCGATGATCCGCGCATCGGCCAAGAACCACGCTTACGTGACGATCCTGACCGATCCGGCGGACTATCCAGAACTGCTCGAGCAGCTTGCCTCGGACGCCGGACAGACCGCTTATGCGTTCCGCCGGCGGTTGGCCGCCAAAGCTTTCGCCCGGACCGCCGCTTACGACGCCATGATCTCCAACTGGTTTGCCGAGGTTCTTTCGATCGACACCCCGCGCCATCGCGTCATTGGCGGTGTGCTCAAGGAAGAGATGCGCTATGGCGAGAATCCGCACCAGAAGGCGGCGTTCTATGTTACGGGCGAGCGCCGCCCCGGCGTTGCCACGGCGTCACTGCTTCAGGGCAAGCAGCTCTCCTACAACAACATCAACGACACCGATGCGGCCTATGAACTCGTTGCCGAGTTCCTGCCGGAGAAGTCGGCGGCCTGCGCGATCATCAAGCACGCCAATCCCTGCGGCGTGGCGACGGGTTCCAACCTGCTCGACGCCTACAAGCGCGCGCTTGCCTGCGATTCCGTTTCTGCTTTCGGGGGAATCATCGCGCTCAACCAGACGCTTGACGCCCAAACCGCCGAGGAGATCATCAAGCTCTTTACCGAAGTCATCATCGCGCCCGACGTGACTGAAGAGGCGAAAGCCATCGTCGCGCGCAAGGCAAACCTCCGGCTTCTGACCGCAGGCGGCCTGCCGGATCCGCGGTCTTCAGGCCTGACGGCGAAAACCGTCTCAGGCGGCCTGCTTGTGCAGAGCCGCGACAACGGCATGGTCGAGGATCTGGAGCTGAAGGTTGTTACCAAGCGTGCACCGACCCAGCAGGAACTCGAAGACATGAAATTTGCCTTCAAGGTTGCCAAGCACGTCAAGTCGAACGCCGTGGTCTATGCGAAGGACGGCCAGACGGCTGGCATCGGCGCGGGCCAGATGAGCCGCGTCGATTCTGCGCGGATTGCTGGCTTGAAGGCCGAGGAAGCGGCCAGGGCGCTCGGTCTCGCAGAGCCGTTGACGCGCGGTTCGGCTGTTGCCTCGGAGGCATTCCTGCCCTTCGCCGATGGCTTGCTGTCGATGATCGCAGCCGGCGCGACGGCTGTTATCCAGCCGGGCGGATCGATGCGTGACCAGGAAGTGATCGACGCTGCTAACGAGCACAATGTCGCGATGGTCTTTACCGGTATGCGGCACTTCCGCCACTGACCTGTAGCCTCTGCCGTTACGCCCTGTCCGCGGGATAGGGCGTACGGACAAGCAGGATCAGTCCCGCCGCCAGGAAGAGCACCAAGGTTGCCATTCCAAGCCGCGACGAGCCAGTCGTGAAGGTCACGATGGAAAAAAACAGCGTTGCCATGAAGCTGGTGGCGCGCCCCGAAAGCGCATAAATGCCAAAATAGCGGCCGGCCTCGTTCAGGCTCACGCTTCGGGCGAGGTAGGAGCGCGACGACGCCTGCACCGGACCGAAGGCAAGGCCGACCAGCAGACCATAGGCAACATATGCCTTCTCCGCTGCCGTACCGAAGAGGCCGCCGGAATCTGCAGTTGGCAGCGCAAGAAAGCCAAAGAGCGTGTATCCCGGCCATGTCGACACGATGCCGATGGTGGCAAGCAACAGCATCGCCAGACTGATTACGATCGTCGATTTGGAGCCGATGCGCCGATCGACCCTGCCCGCAATGAAGCAGCCGAAGATCGCAACGACATTGAGTATGATCCCATAGATTCCGATCTCGACCGTTGCCCATCCAAACATACCGGCGGCAAAGGCACCACCGAGTATCAGCAGTCCGTTGACGCCGTCCTGATAGATCATGCGGGCGATCAGAAAACGAACGATGCCACGACGACGCTTGAGCTCGCCAAGCGTGCTTTTCAGCTCCGTAAGGCCGGTGCGCACAGCGGCGCCAAACGAAAGGCCCTTGCTGACATCAGGCGTGAGAAAGAACATCGGAAGAATAAAGATCAGGTACCAGATGGCCGAGATCGGCCCGGTGATGCGGGCATCTTCGCCCTGGTGCGGATCGAGGCCGAACAAGGGCTCAAGACCAAGAATTGTCTTCCCTGATTGGGGGCTTCCCGCAAGCAGGACCACGACCGCGATCAGGACGATCATCCCCCCGAGATAACCGAGGCCCCAGGCCGTATTCGACAGTTTGCCGACCTCTTCCTTGCCGACGAGCCGCGGCATCATGGAATCGTTGAAGACGATGGAGAACTCGGCGGCGACCGAAGCCAGGATCATGAATGTCATGGGGTAGATCAGAGGCGAACCGGGTGCGGCGAACCAGAGACCGAAGAGACTCGCAATCTTGATGACGGCGAAGAAGGCGATCCACGGCTTTCGCGCGCCGGACTGATCTGCGATCGACCCCAGGACAGGCGACAAGATGGCAATGATCACCGAGGAGATCGTCGCCATGTTGCTCCACATCGTCTGGGCCGATACCGGATCGTCTGTCAGACGCGACACGAAGTAAGGGCCGAAAATGAAGGTCGTCACAACAGTGAAGAACGGCTGAGCTGCCCAGTCGAAGAGCATCCAGCCCCAGATGCCCTTCTCCGATGCTCTAGCCGGCTGAGTTCCCGTCCAGTCGATGCGATTCACAGTCCGCTCCTGATTTCGAGCGGAACTGTCTCACCTCGCTCCGTCTCGCGCAAGGTCAGTCAACAGGCCTGCAGCCACGGTAATCCGGGCAAGGTTCGGATCGCCGCTGTCACTCAACCCCGACAATTCCTCGGCAATCCGGTTGATCCTGATGCGATCGCCGGCGTGCCAGGCCTGGACGGGAAGCTTGTCCTTCCCATGGTTTGCAAGCGCCGAAATCACGATATCGCGCCTCGCGCTTGCGATCTGGTCGATGCTGCGCGCCAACGCCAGATTTTCGTAGTGGTCGGCCGTGACGATGCGAGATCCGGCGGCGAGCAACCGTCCGATCCGGAATGTCTGGGAGACGGCGAAATAGCTTTCCGCAGCACGCGCCAGCGGCTCGCCCGTGCGTTCGGCGATCTGCATGATCTCGGGTACCAGCGCAAAGCCGAGTAGCCCCGAAATCTCGGCGGCCAGCTTATCCGGCACGCCAGCCTCGCGATACTCCTGCTGACGTGCCTCAAGCTCGGGCACTGTCTGGTTGGCGAATATCGGCTTGAGCTTCTTCAGGGCTGCCTGAAGCCTCTCAATAGTGGTGGCGATATCGCCCTTGGCCATCTGTGTCTTCAGAAGGAGGCGCGTCAGGACGGTGAAGGTGTGGCTGATCTCCTCGTAGATGCGGTTCTGCATCTGGCCGCCAATCCTGCCGTCCAACGCATCCGTGTCCGTCCAAAGGCGTCCGAGATCGAAGCCATCACGGGCAATGATTGCCGCCCGAACGACCTCCGGCGCGGATGCCGCCGTGGCATCCATCATACTGACGGCGAAGCCGGGGCCGCCGCGGTTAATGGCTTCGTTGGCGAGCACCGTGGCAATGATCTCCCGTTTCAGACGATGGGCGTCGATATCGGACGCGTTCGTCTTGCGCATCTTCGCAGGGAAGTAATTGGAAAGCGTTGCGGCGAAATAGGGATCATCAGGCAAATCGCTGGCCGCCAAAGCGTCAAACAAGACGATCTTGGCATAGGAAAGCAGGACGCCGATCTCGGGTCTCGTCAGTGGCCTGCCTGCTGCATAGCGCTCGGCAAGGACGGTGTCGTCGGGTAGCGTCTCGACCTTCCGGTTCAACTGCTTGGCGCCTTCGAGCACCGTCATGAGCCGGGCAAGTTCCAGCCCGTTGGCTGTACCCTTACGCTCGGTCAGCGAAATCGCCAGAGACTGCAGATAGTTGTTCCGGAGCACAAGCTTGCCGACCTCGTCGGTCATTGACGACAGCAGCTGGTCGCGCTTCGCCCGTGTGAGACGGTTATCGTGCATTGCCGCGGCAAGAGCGATCTTGATGTTGACCTCGACGTCCGACGTGTTGACGCCGGCCGAATTGTCGATTGCGTCGGAATTGCAGCGCCCGCCTCTCAGGCCATAGGCGATACGTCCCTTCTGCGTGACGCCAAGATTCGCGCCCTCGCCGATCACCTTGGCGCGCACGTCTTCCGCCGCGACACGAATAGGGTCATTGGCGCGATCGCCGACCTCGGCGTCTGTTTCAGACGGCGCTTTGACGTAGGTGCCGATACCGCCGAACCACAGCAAATCGACGGGGCTCTTCAGAATGGCAGTCATGATTTCGAAAGGCGTCGCAACGGCCTTGTCTATACCGATTGCGGCTACTGCCTCCGGCGTCAGCGTCACGGACTTCGCAGATCGCGAAATGACCATGCCGCCTTTCGAAAGGACCCCCTTGTCGAAATCCTGCCAGCTCGATCGGGCCAGATTGAAAAGCCGCCGGCGCTCGGTAAGCGTCTTTTCCATATTCGGGTCGGGGTCGATGAAAATATCACGATGGTCGAAAGCGGCGACCAGCCGGATTTTTGGCGACAGCAACATGCCGTTGCCGAACACATCGCCGGACATGTCGCCGACGCCCGCAACGGTGAACGGCGTGGTCTGGATGTCGATGTCCATTTCGCGGAAGTGGCGCTTCACGGTTTGCCAAGCACCACGGGCGGTGATGCCCATCTTCTTGTGATCGTAGCCAGCCGAGCCACCCGAGGCGAAGGCATCGTCCAGCCAGAAGCCGGCCTCCTGGGCGAGCGCGTTGGCGGTATCCGAGAATGTGGCCGTCCCCTTGTCGGCGGCCACGACAAAATAGGGATCGTCGCCGTCAAGCCTTACCGTGTCCTTCGGCGGCACGATATCGGCGCCACTGATGTTGTCGGTGATCGACAGCAGCGTGCGGATATAGGTTTTGTAGGCTTCGCGGCCGGCGTTGAAGATCTCGTCCCGGTTACCGCCGATCGGGAGCTTCTTCGGATAGAAGCCGCCCTTTGCGCCGACTGGCACGATGACGGCGTTCTTGACCTGCTGTGCCTTCACGAGCCCGAGGACTTCGGTGCGATAATCTTCCGCACGATCGGACCAACGCAAGCCACCGCGCGCCACCTTGCCGAACCGCAGGTGCACGCCTTCGACTTCGACACCATAGACGAACATCTCGCGGAATGGTCGGGGTTCCGGCAACCCGTCGACCAGATTGGGATCAAGCTTGAAGGCCAGCATCGCTTTCGGCGAGCCGTCCGGATTGCGCTGGAAGTAGTTGGTTCTCAGGGTTGCGTCCACGACGTTGACGTAGCGCCGCAGGATCCGATCGTCATCGAGGCTCGGCACGTCGGAGAGTGCTGCTTCGATCTTTTCGTGCTGTTCGCTTGCCTTCTTCATCCGCGCCTTGTCGGTGATCTTGGGATCAAGCGTGTCGTGGAACAGCCGAAAGATCATCGCCGCGATTGCCGGGTATTTATCGAGCGTCGTTGCAATATAGTCGAGCGAATAAGGGATGCCGGCCTGGCGCAGATAGCGTGCGTAGGCGCGAAGAACGCTGGTTTCGCGTGCGGTCAGGCCCGCCGAGACGATCAGCCGGTTGAAGGTGTCATTGTCAATCAGCCCGCCGAACGCTGCAAGGAAGGCTTCTTCCAAGGTTGCTCCGTGGCGGTGAAGGTCGATCTCGATACCGCCTCGGGCCTCGAGCTCCATGTCGTGCAGCACGACCAGCTTTTCCGAGCCGCCGGGTAGGGTGACATCAATATCGAATGTTCCTTCGCTGATGACATTAAAGCCGAGGTTTTCAAGCAATGGCACGCGGCGGGACAAAGCGAGCTGGCCGCCGGAATGGAAAATCTTCAGGCACAGCAGTTCGATCCCATCCTTTTCCCGCGTGTAGAACGCAATACGGATTGGTTCGCCAGCCGCGCAGGCGGCGATGTCCTCGAGATCATAGTAGGTCTCTTCCGGCGGGAAGAGATCCTGGAAGGCATGGCTTACCTGCAGGCGCGGCGCCTTCGGTCCGGCAAGCGCCTCGAAGCGGTCATCCCAGCGCGCGGTGATCGCGCGGATGGCCTCCTCCAGCTTTGCCTGTGGCACGCGTGGGGTTTTGCCTCCGGACCGACCGATGATAAAATGGACGCGCGCAACTCCGCCTTCGGGGAAGGCCGGGTAGTAGGCCGAGACACGGCCGTCATAGACGGTCTTCAGATAGGCTCCGATCTTCTCACGCACGATCGAATCGTACTCTTCGCGCGGCACATAGACGATCACGGAAACGAAACGATCGAAGTGATCGATGCGCGGCAGCGCCCGCACGCGCGGCCGATCGGCGAGATCATTGATCTGTTCGGCAAAGCTCGCCAGAAGCGTCGTATCGATCTGGAAGAGGTCGTCGCGCGGATAGGATTCCAGCGTGTTGTCCAGCATGCGGCCGGAGTGGCTCATGGGGTCAAAGCCGAAATGTTCCTTCACTCGTTCGATCTTGGAGCGGAGCAACGGGATATCGCTGGCGAGCGACGTGTAGGCAGTGGAGGTGAAGAGACCGACGATGCGCAACTCGCCGGTCACATTCCCGTTGGTATCGAAGCGCTTGACACCGACATAGTCCATATAGGCGCGGCGATGGACAATCGACTTGACGTTGGCCTTAGTGACGATCAGGAAATCCGGACCATCGAGGAATGCCAGAATTTCAGGCGTGGTCGTAACGGCGTCCCTGCCGGTGCGCAGAACGAGTACGTCTGGGTTGGAGAGAATGCCGAGACCGGTGCCCTTGTCGCGCTCAACCTTCGCGCTCGCGCCCTTTCCGGAATAGACATATTCGCGCATTCCGAGGAAGGTGAAGTTCGCGTCGCGCAGCCACGTCAGGAAGGCAAGCGCTTCATCCCTTTCCGCTTTCCGGCGGCTGGCATTGTAAGCGGAAAGCTCATCGATCACGGTTCCGAGCTTGTCCAGCATGGGCCTCCAGTCGGAAACCGTCACGCGCACCTGCTCGACCACCGTCTTTATCCGCTTGACGAGGTCTGCGGCCTGGGCTGTCGTTAGAGGGGCAAGATGCAGCTGGATATGGCTGACGCGATTGGCCGGCTCGCTCGGGAGATCGGCGGAGTAAAGTTCCGGCGCCTTGCCATCCTCCATCACCAGGATCGGATGCACGGCCATGTAGAGGTCGCGATAGCTGCTGGTAACTTCGCCCATTACCGATTCATACAGGAACGGCATGTTGTGGTCGGTGACCGTGAGAACGGATACGGCAACGCCGTCGGGCTCCACATCGGCGATGGTCTCGATGGTGATCCGTGCCGAATTGCTGCCCCAGGCCGCGAGCTCCTTGGCGGAATGGATGGCCGAAAGCGCCAGCATCTCCGGTGTGTAGCGTTCCAGGTCGTCGCCGCTGGCGCGACCGAACAGGAACTCGGGATTGAGGTAGGCTTCCCCCGTTGCCGTCGCGATCTTGGTCGCGCTCTCCAGTTGTTTTTCGCGCTTCGGATTGTTTCGGCCAGCCATCGCAGATACTCCTCATCTCCTCGATTTGGCGCAAGTTAGCAGAAGATTTGACGAAAGAATCTCTAAAAGACGGCATCCCGAGGCAGCTTTCATGCGTTTTTGGCCGCCGGGACGCAAATTTTCGAAAGATTTTTGGTTTGCCGTAAGTACGTGGAAATTCTTGAGGGGCGACGTTGGCATGCCTGCATGAAGGGCAGTTGACAGTGAAGCTGCAAAAAGGGGATCAACACTCATTGGAAGCCGAGTCGAGCATCATGTCGGAAAATGCCGCAGGAACTGTCATCGTTATCTCTAGCCACGTTGTGCGCGGCTCCGTCGGAAATCGTGCAGCGGTCTTTGCACTAGAGACGCTTGGTCACCAGGTCTGGGCGTTGCCGACGATCGTGCTTCCGTGGCATCCCGGTCACGGTCGGTCGACGCGGCTAACGTTCACCGAAAGCGATTTTGACGCGGCTATCGACGATCTCATTCGCGCGCCTTGGATCGGCGAGGTGAAGGCGGTTCTTTCCGGCTATTTCGGCAATGCCGCGCAGGCGCGCTCGGTTGCTCGGCTCGTGACGGCTTTGCGCGAGCACAAGCCGGACCTGCTCTATGTTTGCGATCCGGTCATGGGGGATCTGGGTGGTCTCTACGTACCACAGGCAACGGCGGAGGCGATCAGGGATCATCTGATACCACTGGCTTCGCTTGCGACGCCCAATCGATACGAACTGGCCTGGCTTGTAGGTGCCCCGCTGGAGGACAATACGGCGATTATGGACGCCGCCCTGTCGCTGGGGCCCTCCCGCATGCTGGTGACGTCAGCGGTGCCGATGATGGCCGGCGGCACAGGGAACCTCTATCTTTCGGGGCGTCATGCGCTGCTGGCGGAGCATCGCCTTATCGACAAGCCGCCGAATGGTCTCGGAGATCTACTTGCCGCGCTGTTTCTGTCGCGACTTCTTTCCGGCATGGAGGACGAGAAGGCGCTTCAGCTTGCAACGGCAAGCGTCTACGAGGTGCTTGCCCGCGCCGTAAAGCGGGGCAGCGATGAATTGACGCTGGCAAGCGACTCGTCGAGCCTGGCAACGCCGATGGCGATGGTCCAGATGCGGCGCTTGATGCATCCGGCGCAAAGGCGCAAAAGCTGACGACGCTTCCTATCTTGCAGTGCGATATTGATCTTGCCGGGCGCAAGCTGTAATCGAAGATCATGCAGCGTTTTCCAAACACCCTTCTCGACGGTTATCGCAACTTTATGAACGGGCGTTACACGGACGCCCGTGATCGCTATAAAGCGCTGGCCGAGCACGGCCAAAACCCAAGTACGCTGGTGGTCGCATGTTCGGATTCGCGCGCTGCGCCCGAGCTGATATTCGATGCCGGTCCCGGCGAACTGTTCGTCATCCGCAACGTGGCCAATATGGTGCCGCCCTACGAGCCGGACGGCCATTTCCATGCCACCTCGGCTGCGCTGGAATTCGCGGTTCAGGCCTTGAAGGTTACGGACATCGTGGTCATGGGTCACGGGCGCTGTGGGGGCATCAGGGCCGCTCTCGACCCAAGTGCCGAACCCCTTTCACCCGGTGACTTTATCGGACGCTGGATGTCGCTCGTGAAGCCTGCCGCAGAGCAGATCGGCGCCAACGATGTCATGACGCCTTCCGAGCGTCAGACCGCGCTCGAGCGCGTATCGATCCGCAACTCCATTGAGAATCTCAGGACCTTCCCGAACATCAAGGCATTGGAGGAGGAAGGCAAGATCGCGCTTCACGGTGCCTGGTTCGACATCTCGACCGGCGAACTCTGGGTGATGGATTCCGAAACTCGCGACTTCATTCGCCCGGACGTCTAAGCCCAAAACAAAAAAAGCGCCGAAGTTCGGTTCGGCGCTTTTGGCTTACGCTACGCTGTTCTCAATTTCCGTCTATCTGCTGTCCAATGTAGGCGATCGCCTGCTGGTAGACCGTCGCCGCGTTCCAGCCGGCGATGGCCGCGAAGTTGGGCTCGCCCGGCTGATAACCCGCACCGGCCTGCCAGCCATGGCCCTTCAGGAAGTTGGCAGTCGAGGCAAGCGCGTCAGCGCGAGAACCGACCATATCGACGCGGCCGTCGCCGTCGCCATCGGCGCCGAAGCGCACGACATTGCGCGGCAGGAACTGCGTCTGGCCGATTTCACCATGCGCTGCTCCACGCGCCTGCGTATTGAGATAACCCTCAGAGACCAGCTGCAGCGCGGCATAAAGCTGGTCGGTGAAATAGTCGGAGCGACGGCAGTCATAGGCGAGCGTGGAGACGGCCGACAGCGTATGCTGGTTGCCCATGTAGCTGCCGAATCCGGTTTCCATGCCCCAAATCGCGATCAACGGGCCGGCAGGAACACCGAAGCGACGCTCGATCGATGCAAAAAGAGCTGCATTGGAGCGCTTCATGCTCTTGCCGCGCGAGATGATCGCGGCACCACCGCGCTTCTGCATGAAGGCATCAAAGGAAAGCTTGAAGCTCTTCTGGCCGCGGTCGGCGGCAATGGTCGGCCTGTTGTAGGAGACGTTTGCGAAGGCGCGATCCAGAACCGAGGGGCTGACACCGTTTGCAACGGCTTCTTGCTTGAACTCGTCCACCCAGGCGTTGAAGCCGGCGCCGTTGTTGCCGCACTGGGCTGCCGTGGCGGCTGCAGGAACTGCGTGGAGCATGCAGGCGGCGGCAGCTGCCAGCAAAAATTTCGTCATGCGCATGGAGATATCCCGATCTGACTGGCCTTCAAACCGGGCCAGCGGCCCCGCTTTCGGCAATATTGTCACCGTCTTTGATTTGGCAAGCGCGGGAAGCCGAAACGACCAACCCGCGCCAAGAAAAGCCCTTACCTTATTTAGCCGGGCTTAACAAACCATAGTTAACAACTGGTTCAGGCTGCCTGCTTGCGCGGCTTCACAAGTCCGCGATTGACAAGCAACTCGGCGATCTGGATCGCGTTCAGAGCGGCACCCTTGCGGAGGTTGTCGGAAACCACCCACATATTCAGGCCGTTCTCGACCGTCGCGTCCTCGCGGATGCGCGAGATAAAGGTCGCGTCTTCGCCAGCGGATTCGTAAGGCGTGATGTAACCACCGTTCTCGTGCTTGTCGATGACGAGGCAGCCGGGAGCTTCGCGCAGAATGTCGCGTGCCTGATCGGCCGTGATCTCGCTTTCGAATTCGATGTTGACCGATTCAGAGTGGCCGATGAAGACTGGAACGCGAACTGCCGTGCAGGTCACCTTGATCTTCGGGTCGAGCATCTTCTTGGTCTCGGCGAGAACCTTCCACTCTTCCTTCGTGTAGCCGTCTTCCATGAAGACGTCGATGTGCGGGATGACGTTGAAGGCAATACGCTTCGTGAACTTCTTGTTCTCGATCGGATCCGCGACGAAGACGGCGCGCGTCTGGTTGAACAGCTCGTCCATACCGTCCTTGCCAGCGCCGGAAACGGACTGGTAGGTCGAAACGACGACGCGCTTGATCTTGGCGAAGTCGTGCAGCGGCTTGAGAGCGACGACAAGTTGCGCAGTCGAGCAGTTGGGATTTGCGATAATGTTGCGCTTGCTGAACTGGGTTACGGCGTCCGGGTTCACTTCCGGAACGATCAGCGGCACGTCTGCGTCGTAACGCCACGCCGAGGAGTTGTCGATGACAACGCAGCCCTGGGCGCCGATCTTGGGCGACCACTTCTTGGAAACTTCGCCGCCGGCCGACATCAGGCAGATGTCCGTGTCGGAGAAATCGTAATTCTCGAGGTTGGCGACCTTCAGCGTCTTGTCGCCGTAGGACACTTCGGTGCCCTGCGAGCGCGCGGACGCAAGCGCCACGACTTCATCGGCAGGAAAACCGCGCTCGGAGAGGATATTGAGCATTTCCCGGCCAACATTCCCGGTCGCTCCCGCAACTGCAACTTTAAAACCCATTTCTCAAGCTCTCTTTCTCTTCTCTCCTCTTGTCCGGTGAGGGGGAAAGCGCGCAAATATCGCGGCTTCCTTGTCCCCAGCCGGGCCGGGGAGAGAGCGGCAGGCCAGAGACGTCAGACGGTTTTCGTCGTCGTTTTGGCCTTGGTTTTGGAAGAAACCGGAACGGCAATATCCATCCCGGCACCTTGTGCCCGGTCATTGCATGCAGCAATTGCGTGTGCGTCGCGAACCATGGATATTCCTTTTCCGCCGTTGCTCTTAGAAGGTTTTCCACAGGAGTCAAGGTTTTTGCGATCAGATGCGGCGGCGTGGCGGCGGACTTGCGATCTTCCAGCAGCCTGATGCCACCGCCGTCTAGCGCCGATCCCGCGAGCGATCGATGCGGACAGGAACCGGCACCAGCGTTCGGTTGGGCAACCTGTTTCGGCCGCCTGTCTCGAGCTTGCGCTTACGCTCAAGATGGTAGGCGTAGGCAAACTGGATGGCGATGCCGATAACCACGAAGACCGGGCCGACGATCCGGTCGCGGTTGTTGATGTAGAGCACCACCTGGCCAACCATCGCCAGAATGGTGCCGGCGACAAAGATGTTCAGCGAGTGGCGGCCGAGAATGGTCAGCGGATTGTCTGCGGACCGGCGAAGCAGGCGCGAGATTGCCGGAATATTGATGACGAGATACGTCAGCGCCAGAACGTGCAACAGTCTTGGCAGGGACAGGAAAGTTTTGTCGAAACCGGTCAGCACCGGCGGCAGACCGAGCGCTGCCAACGCAGTCCCGAAGCTCCAGAGTTGACCGACCACCCAGGCGAAGGACAATGCGACGTAAGCGGCGGCAGCAGCAAAAAGGACCGGGTGGTGCGGCAGTTTGCCGCCGCGGCAGACATGCATCATACCGACGATGCCGATCGTGAAGAGGAACTGCCAGGACAGTGGATTGAGGAACCAATAGCCCTCGATCAGCATGTTATGGGGCGCAATCTCGTAGGTGCCTGCAAAGAGCCAAACGGTGCCGGAGACGGCCAAAGCGAGAAGAGGGCTTGCCGCGTTGAGCAGAAGGATGACTGGCACCATCAGCATCAAGGCCCCATACATCGGGAGGATGTTGTTGTAGCCGATCTGATGTCCCAGCAGCACGAGCGAGGGAATACCAGCCTTCAGATTGGTGAGGACGGCAAGAATGTTGATCTCGCACAGCAGGCCGGGGCGGTGGAAGACCCAGGCGCCCGTCAGGAACAAGGCAAGCGTCATGAACGTCGTTATCATGTGAGCCAGGTAAAGAGTGAACGCCCGCTTCGTGGCCTTCACTGCTGTCTGGAGCCACGCGCCTGGCTCAAACCGCGTGCCGTAGGCCAAGCCGACGGCAATGCCTGAAATCAGGACGAACGCCTCGGCGGCATCCGAGAAGCCGAAATTCTTGGTTGTAAAGTTCTCGAAAATCTGACCGGGAACATGATTGATGAAAATCGTGATGAGCGCGAGCCCGCGCAGAACGTCCAACCGCGTATCGCGTTTCGCCGGCGCTACCGTCACAGAACTCTGCTTGGCGCCGATCGGTGCCCCGCGCGCTATTGCCATGGAATTCTCCTGCTCTTCCGATATGCAAACACAGTTGCGGCCAAAAGGGTTCCCTTTTGGCCGCAACGAATCGCCGGATCATTAGCCAGGAAAAATGCTGTTATCCGACCGGATATCCCTCGTCGGGATCGGTGACTTCGCGTCCGTTGATGGTCACATCGTAACCCCTCGGATGGGACGATTTTGAGACCGAAATGAGGTATTTAGCACCTGCGCGTTCAATATCGGCGGAGAAGCCGTCCCATGTGCTTGCCAGTGCTGGACGCACGTACAAGCGGCCATCCCTCACCCTGATGCCGAGGATGCCCTCGATCACCGAGCGGTAGAGCCAACCGGCCGAGCCAGTATACCAGGTCCAACCGCCGCGCCCGCTGAGCGCGCCCTCACCGTAGACGTCAGCTGCGATGATGTAGGGTTCGACGCGATAGTGTTCCGCCGAAGCCGGATCGCGCGCATGGCTGATCGGATTGAGCAGATCGAAGCAACGGAGGGCATCATCGCCGCGGCCAAGTTCAGCCAGTGCCAGCACAACCCAGGTCGCGGCATGGGTGTATTGCCCGCCGTTTTCACGAACACCCGGCGGGTAGGCCTTGATGTAACCAGGATCCTTAGCCGAGTTTGCAAAGGGCGGCGTGAAGAGCCGGATGATCCGCGCTTCCGGATCGACCAATTTCTCCAGCACGGAATTCATCGCCTTCGCCGAGTGCGCCGGATCTCCCTCCCCTGATAGCACGCTCCAGGATTGGGCGATGGAATCGATCTGGCATTCGAGGCTTTCCTTGGAGCCAAGCAAGCTGCCGTCGTCGAACGTGCCACGCCGGTAGTGAGCGCCATCCCAGGCAACGGTCTCGAGTGCGGCCTTGAGGGTGGTCAGGTGCTGTGTCCACCGCTCGACGCGCGCCTTGTCGCCGCGTTCCTCAGCATACGCCGAGAATGAACGGAGCGCGCCCGCCAGGAACCAGCCAAGCCACACACTGGTGCCCTGTCCGCCAATACCGACGCGGTTCATGCCGTCGTTCCAGTCGCCTCCGAGGAAGAGCGGCAGGCCGTTCTTGCCTGTTCGGGCGATGGCGAGATCGAGCGCGAGGGCCGCGTGTTCGTAAACGCTCACCTTGTCTTCGGAGACTTCCGGCAGATAGAAGGAGTCGTGCTGCCCTTCGAGGAGTGCCGGCCCTTCGAGGAAAGCGAGCTGTTCGTCGAGGACGCTCTTGTCTCCCGTAACGCTGCAATAGTGATGGATCGCGTAAGCGAGCCAAACCACGTCGTCTGAAATCATCGTCCGAACGCCGGCACCAGTGCCTGGCAGCCACCAGTGCTGCACATCGCCCTCGCGGAATTGACGCGAGGCGGCGTTCAGGATCTGCTTGCGAGCAATCGACGGCTCATGGATGACGAATGCCAACGTGTCCTGCAGCTGATCGCGGAAGCCGAAGGCACCGCTTGCCTGATAGAAGGCCGTGCGCGCCATGATGCGGCAGCCGAGGCTCTGGTAGGGGAGCCACGTGTTGATCAGATTGTTCATGCCCTGATCGGGCGTGGAAACCTGCACCTTTCCGGTGAACGCCTGCCAGAACGAACGATTTGCCTGGACAACGTCGTCAAAGGCGACCTTGCGGATATCGTTGATCACCGCCCGCGCTTCCGCCTTCGTCTTGGTATCGCCGAGGAAGAAGCAGACGTCGCGCTCCTCGTCCGGTGCGATCTCGATATCGAACGCCAGAACCGCTGCCGGGTCGCCGTCGAGTTCTGTAGCGCCTGAAAGGCTAGTTCCCAAGCTCAGTGCACGCGGTGCCTGGATCGTACCTGTCTTGCCGATGAATTCCCGGCGGCTGGCGGTAAAGCTCGATGGTTTCTCGCTGGCCACAAAGAAAGCGACACGACCGGAATAGTCGATGCTGTAGTTATTGCTTGCAAACAGCGCTCCGGTTTCCGCGTCGTGTTCCGAGAGGATGAACGGTGCGGACTTTTGCGAATTGTTGCCGAGAATCCATTCGACGTAGCCGTAGATCCGCAGCTTTCTTGGCTTGGAGCCTGTATTGCGTAGCCGGATTCGCTGCAACTTGACCGGTTTCTCGCGATCGACGGTCTGCGTAACCTCGAGTGCGATCTCGTTCTGGACGCTGGAGAAGGCCGAATAGCCCAGACCATGTCGCGCTTCGAATCGTATGTCTTGGCGATCTGAGAGGTTTGCGAACGGGGTCATGACCGCGCCGCTATCTTGATCGACGACGTAGATCGCTTCACCGGCGCGGTTGATGACTGCATCATTCGACCACGACGTCAGCTGATAATCGCGGGAGTTTGCGCTCCAGGTGAACCCCGCACCTTCCGCGGAGACATGGAAGCCGAACTTTTCGTTCGAGATTACATTGATCCACGGATGCGGCGTTGCGTGGCCCCCGGGAAGGCGCACGACGTATTCGCGACCGTCGCCGGCAAAACCGCCGATGCCGTTCCAGTAGTTGAGATCGCCTTCTTCCTCGATGACCACCTTCGATGGCCGTGCGGCGCGTTTCGGGGCGCTCCGCTTGATTGACGTCCTCGTGCGATCGGCGCGCTCCAGTTCCTGCTGCTCTTCCTTGCTTGGAGAAAAGAGTGCGGCGGCACGATTGATCTGATCGATAATCTTGCCGTTCTTGGCATGGAGCGTCACGCGGGAGGCCGAGATCAGCGCGTGATACGTCGATTCTTCCATCAGATCCTTGCGGACCGTGAAGATGTGCTGGCGCAAGCCATCGGCCTGACCCAAGCGGCGGACATTCTCGGCCATCTGGTCGACGGCGTGCTGCATGTCCTGTGCGTAGGACGACGCGCGCTCGTTCATGATGACCAAGTCGGCGGTGACGCCGCGCGAGCGCAGGTATTCCTGCGCAAGCAAGGCCTCCCTGACGATTTCGAGATCCATGTCATCGTTGACGCGCAACGTGAAGATCGGGAAATCGCCTGAGATCGCAAGCGGCCAAAGCGACGACTGCGACTGCATCCCGGCCGCGACCGCGGCAGCATCGGCTCGCAAATACATATCCGGATAAACCAGGTGGCGGCCGAGGTGCTGGAAGGCTGCTGCCTGCTGCGACGTGACACCGACGTGGCGCATCTGCACCTGCGTGCGGGTCCAGGCCTGGACGAGCTCGTTGTTGAAGGCGTCGGCGTGGCGGTAGCGATCAACTGCCTGGTCCACCTCATTGCGGCTCGGGGCGGCAATGGTCCAGAAAGTGACCGTGACCTTCTTGCCGGGCGGTACGCGGACGATGCGGCGAAGCGAGAGAACCGGATCAAGGGTGAAGCCGTCCGTGCCGGAAAGGGTCGCGCCCGGATCGAAGGCAGCAGCGTTTGCGAGGCTGCGTCCCCGACCGAGGAACTTGCGGCGATCGGTTTCGAACTCCGTGTCCCGCGTCGAGCCGGAGTTGTCGACGATAAGGTGGGCAACGGCCATATTCGGCTCGTTCGGATCACGCTTGTTGCGCTCGACCCGGATGACGTCACCACGCTTGCCGATCTCCGTCTTGACGAACATCCTCGCAAATGCCGGATGGGCGTTATCGACATCGTCCGTCGCCAGAACCGGTTCGAGATACGACGTCACCTCGATGAAGCGATCTTCCGTTCCGGTGTTGACGAGCGTCAGGCGTCGAGCCTCGGCATCATGCTCGGTCGCAACGATGCATTCGACTTCGCTGGTGATATCTCCGACAGTCTTGGTGAACTCCGCCTTTTCGTCGGCGAAGAGAACCTTAGCTTGTTCGCCTTCGACACTCTTTGGCTCCGCCGTTGTCGACCACCATTCGTTGGTTGCCGTATCGCGAAGGAAGATAAAGGTGCCCCAGCGATCCTCTGTCGGGTCGGCTTTCCAGCGGGCGACCGACTGGCCGTTCCACCGCGAATAGCCGGCGCCCGTTGCGGTCAGCATCAGAGAGTAGTGGCCGTTCGAGAGGAAGACCAGCTCGCGATCGCGCGAGGCGGGGTCGTAGATCTTGCGCAGTTCAGGGCGCAAGAGATCGTCCTGGATGCTGGCTGGGGTATCGGACTCGTGCTTGCCGCTCATGACCGGAATATCCCTCGGTGCCTTCTCTTGAAGAAGGAGCTCGGCAGCCTCGATCACTGGATCCGAGTGGAATAGTTCGCGCAGATGGCCGTTGAAGGCAACGTTCGCGACCGCGGCGATCGACATGCCGTGGTGGTGAGCATAGTAGTTATAGACGACCGCGCAAGTCTTGCCTTCCGGCAGGCGCGTCGGCGTAAAGTCCACGGCGTCGTGGAAGCCGAACTTGCCGAGCGCACCGAGCTTGCGCAGACGCTGCAGGTTCTCAAGCGCCGCGTCAGGATCGTACTGGCTGGCAAGGATCGACGCATAGGGCGCGATGACTGCGTTGTGGCCGAGGCCACGCTTCAGGCCGAGCGACGGTACGCCGAAGTTGGTGTACTGGTAATTCAGGTTATGGTCGCGGGCATTGAAGGCCGCTTCCGAAATACCCCACGGAATCCCCAGCTTGCGCGCATGGTTCATCTGCTCGACCACGACCAGATTGTTGGTCTGGTTGAGGATACCGCCGCCACGCTCCTGCATGACGAGCGGTGGCATGAGGTATTCGAACATCGAGCCGGACCAGGAGACAAGCGCACCGCGCGAGCCAACCGGGACGACCTGGCGGCCGAGGCGGTACCAATGTTCCGTCGGCAGATCGCCCTTGGCGATGCCGAACAGGCTGGTGAGCCGGCATTCGGACGCCAGGAGGTCGTAGCAGGCCTGATCGAGCTCGCCGCTTTCGACGCGATATCCGATCGAGAGCAGGCGCCGCTCGGGTCGGAACAGGAAGCCGAAGTCCATCGAGAAGGCGAGGTCGCGGGCCTTGTCACGCAAGGCAATCAGGCGCGGACGCAACGCATCGATGTTGGACAGATCGAAGGTGCTATCTGAAATGTGGGCTTCGCAGACCTTGACCAGAGACTCAGCCCAGCGCGTGACTTCGGCGCTCAGCGCAGACTTCACCTCGTGATCGAGGTTGGCCGCGAGCTTCTGAATGTCGCGCGCCAGTACGGCCAGGTTGATGATGCGGATGGATGCGAACTCATGCTCGCGCTTTACCGCAGCCAACGCATTCTGGAAGCCGATGATGCGTTCCTCCAGGCGACGGCGCAGCGGACGGACCGTCTTGCGATCGTCCGGCAGCTCCGACAGCACTTCCGCGAGGATGCCGGCAGTATCGCCGACGCCATCGAGATTGCCCTGCATATGGGCCGAAGGCGCTTCCGCCCAGTTGCGGCAGGCAGACGAGATCGCGATCAGGTGGCCGGCGAGGTTGCCGCTGTCGACTGCGGAAACATAACGCGGTCCAAGCGTCTCCAGCGTATCCGTGTGATACCAGTTGAAGAGATGCCCGCGGAATTTCTCCATCTTGTCGATTGTTGCGATCGTCTGTTCGAGCCGCTCTATGGTTTCCTCGAAAGAGAACCAACCGAAATGGCGGCCCGAGACGACCGACAGCAGGTAGACCCCGATGTTGGTCGGCGACGTGCGCGTCGCCACGATCACGTGCGGCGTTTCCTGAACGTTGTCCGGCGGTAGATAGTTCTGCTCGGCGGTGGTGAACGTCGCGAAATAGCGCCAGGTGCGGCGCGCGATCTTGCGGAGCTCGCTGGAAACGGAATCGGCAACCTCAAGCCGGTCCTCGGTCTCGGCGGACTGGCTGACATAGTAGGCGACCAGCGGCGAGATGATCCACAGGAACGCGAAAGGAACGCCGACGAGGTAGGCGTTGTCGCCGGAGAGGGCCGCTAAACCGAGTGCGAGGAGGGCCAGCACCGGCGCGTGCCACATTGCCTTGTAGTAAGACGGGATCGTTCCCTGCTTGCCGGCCTGGACGCTGGCTGCCGTTCGCCACTGCAGCATCAGTTTGTGGCTGAAAAGCAGGCGATAGAGCGAGCGACCGATGGCATCAGCCATCATGCAAGCGGAATCGGCGATGAACACGATCCGCAAGGCTACCTGAGCGTTGGCCGCGCGAATATCGGACCAGACCGTGTAAAGGTGAGCACTGGCGACGATATCGCTGCTGCGTGGAATGATGCCGTGGATCAGCGAGAGGGTCGGAGCGACGAAAAGGCAGAAAATCAAGAGGATCTGCCAGACGAGCGCGCCGAGCGGGCTCATGAAATACCAGCCGAGCACCGAAGCGAAGAACCATGCGATCGGCGTCAAAGAGCGCCGCAGGTTATCGAACATCTTCCAGCGGCCGAGCCCGGTCACACCGTGCGTCGGGTTGAACATGTACGGCAGCAGCTGCCAGTCGCCACGCGCCCAGCGATGCTGGCGCGACGTTTCGACCTCGTAGCGGGTCGGGAAATCTTCGACGAGTTCTAGATCGGTGACGAGCGCGCACCGGGCCATCGAGCCCTCGAGCAAATCGTGGCTGAGCACCGAGTTTTCCTCGATGCGACCCTTCAAGGATCCTTCGAAGGCGTCGACATGATAGAGGCCCTTGCCGGTGAACGTGCCCTCACCTGCCAGATCCTGATAGACGTCGGAGACGGTGAAGACGTATGGGTCGAGGCCGCGGTTGATCGAGAAGACACGTTGGAAGACCGATGCATCCTTGCCTGTTGTCAGCGATGGGGTGACACGCGGCTGCAGCACGCCGTAGCCGCTTTCGACGCGACCCGTGGCCGGATTGATGACCGGACGGTTGATCGGATGGTAAAGCTTGCCAGCGAGCTTCGTGACCGTATCGCGCATGAGGCGGGTGTCGGCATCGAGCGTCATCACGTACTGAATGTTTGCCGGTACGATATTTGCACCGGGAAGGTAGGTCGTATCGCGGTCGCCGCGAAGCAGCAGGTTCAATTCGTGCAGCTTGCCGCGCTTGCGCTCCCATCCCATCCATGCGCCCTCGGATGGATTGTAAAGACGACGGCGGTGCAAGAGGTAGAAGCGTGTCTTGCCGTCGAAGGCATAGCGTGCCGAGAGGTTCGCGACCTCGCGGCGGGCATAGTCCAGAACCTCGAGATCGGCCGAGGTTTCCTCGACTTGGCTGTCCGGCCAGTCGCTGAGCAGTGCGAAGTAGATTTCGCCGCGCGGATTCGCGAGATAATGAACTTCCAGATTGCGGACCAGCTCATCGACGCTGTCGCGGTTCGAGATGAGGCAGGGAACGACCAGAAGCGTACGGGCTTCCTCGGGGATGCCCTCCTTGAACTCGTAGCCGACCAAGCGGGCCGGTGTGACGAAAAACGACAGCACAGTGTTGAAGAGACCGGTTGCTCCTTCCGAAGCCGGAAGGGAGAACATGATCAGCAGGATTGCGATCTCAAGTGGTCCCATGCCCGCATGCGCCATGAACTTCCCAACAATCGCCATGGCGATGATGGTGAGCAGGATCACCGGAACGGCGATCGATAGCCAGTTGAATCGGCGGACCGTGCGGACGAAATGCTGGGTCAGAGTTGGGCGATAGTTCGATCGCGCTTCGAGCTTGGGTCTTTGGGCGCCGGTCAGGAAGCCGCCGACGTTTGGTTCGTGCGGTTGCGGCTCGTCGGAGGCCTTCGCCTCCTCGGTCATGTCGAGCGCCAGCTGGGCGATCTCCATTTCCGAGAGCTGCGAGCGCTTGGCGAGTTTTTCGATCTGCTTGCGATACTTGTTGCGTGAGCCGGAATCGAGATCGCCGTAGTCGGAATGATCCCAGAGCAGCTTGTCGACGTGGCTGACCTGTTCAACCCAGACCGACCACTCGGTGTCGTCGATCTCGCGAAGGCTGCGAATGATGTTGCCCATGGTGACGTTGCCGGAGGACAGGCGGCTGTGCTCCGCCATTGTCGTCTCTTCGGTGTCGCGACCGAGCGCTTCAAGGCGTTCGTCCAGCCATGCGATCGCCACGCTCGACGCCTGCGAGCCATCGCGCATGCGGTAGAGGAACTGCGTCGCGAAGGTGTTGTCTTCGGCGAGCGACTCGAGCGACCTGAGATAGTCGGCCGCCTGTGCCGGCTCCGTCAGCCGCACAAGCTCATCTGCAGCCTCATTGGCGCGCCGGCGCATCCGGCGGCTGCGTTCGACGCGGATCGAAATACGGCGCAGGTTTTCAACGAGCACGTAGCGCACGAGCGATGGCAGCGCCCAGAGCTCACCGATCCTCAGCGTTTCACCCTGCTGGAAGCCATCGACAAGGGCCGTCAGGCTTTCCTGCGAAATCGTGCTTTGAGTGTGGGCAACATAAAGCCAAGCCAACGCCAGGGTGCGTGGGATCTGGACGCCGTTCACGTTGATCGTCGGCAGTTCCCGATAGAAGCGCCGCGGGAAGTCGCGACGGATCTCTTGGATCGCTTCCTCAACGATGTAGTGGTTATCGAGCAGCCATTCCGCCGCGGGGGTGATCGTTTCCCCGGATTCCACGTCCGTTGCCGTGGTGCGGTAGACCCGCAGGATCTCCTTCTCGTTTTCCTTATGCCGCGCGAAGAAATCGAAGGGCGCAAAGGCGGGCAGCGAGTCGACGCCGCGGGCGGCCACGGTGGCGGCCATCGCCTTGATGTTCTCGATGGAAAGGTAGGTCGAGCGGATCGAGTCGTTGTGGTCGATCTGCTTCGGTTCGGACTCGCGGGACGGGCTCGGAGACGTGGCGGAAATTGACATGGGTTCGGTTCTGGATCCAAGCAAAGTTATGATGATTTGCGTAGCCTTTTGCACTGCCAAATATGACTGCCGCATGAACAGCGCCGGGGTTTCTTGATCCCGGACAACACAATCAAAACGACGATCAACCGACGATGCGAATCGGTTTAAACGCGACCTGTGTGGGCTATTTGCGTAAACGGCTCCGCTGCGCCCTCCACCCTTCTGAAGCCATTCCGGGAAAGTTGGACACCATTGCGATAATTCAAGTCAAGATGTTTCAAAGGATGCGGAGCTCGCTCGGCTAATCTCGCGTGCCGACGAAAAAACCGGCGCTCAAGAGCGCCGGCTTTCAACTCCTATATTATTCGTCCTCAGGTGCGACGCACGAGGCGCATGATCAGCGAGACAACGAAAAGGATCAGGAACAGGAAGAAAAGAACCTGGGCGATGGATGCGGATGCACCTGCAATACCGCCGAAGCCCAATACGCCGGCAATGAGCGCCACTACGAGAAATACGAGTGCATAGTAAAGCATGGCGATCTCCTTTGTTTTTGCTGCTCAAATAACGGCAGGTCGCCTTATTGGTTCCGTCGGAACTTCAGGCCCGCTGGATCCGTCAACGAAAAAGGCGCGCCGAGATGGACGCGCCTTCACAAAAATCTGGGAAAAGAACGCCGCTCTAAAAGGCATGGAAGAGATAGAGCAGAATAATCACAGGGATTGGGATGCCGATCAACCAGAGTAAAATGCCTTTCATCGTCATTCTCCTTCTCACATCGAGTGTGCTAAGGGAATGAACGGGGGAACGGATGGTTCCCGAAGCGGCATCTTCAGCGCAGCAGCCGCAGCGCTCTTGCCTTATCCTAAGATGCCAAAGACGAGAGCAGCAACGAAGACAAATGCCGCCGTAACAAGCGTAGCGTGAACAACAAGCTGAATCTTGCCGCGCCTCGTGGCCGGTCGCGCGGTCTGCGCGGGACGATACTGATTTACATGAGCGTGCGAGATACCCAGATCTGCCATGTGCTGCCTCCGTTTTCTCCGCTTTTCTTTTTTGTAGATCGTATTTTCGTATTTTCTCTATCTGATAAGTAGAGATAAAATTCTGTCCTGCCAGTGCGCGATAAAAAATCTGCCTCCGGTGATCAGACGAGGGTTCGCCACGCCCAAAGCAAGGAACGGTCCTCTATTGCACCCTGGTGCGGCTTGACCGTTGCCGCCTGTGTTTCCAAAAGCCGCCGATCCTTCTCCGCGGGAATGGATGTCGTGGTTGCAGCTTCTCTATCGGTCTTGGCCGGGGGGTGCAGGTATCCCATGGTCATGCCGCCGAGAAAAAACATGCCTGATCTCCATGATCACGAAAATTAACGGGCGTTAACCGGATCATGACAGAAGTAAGGCGAGTGTCAATAGTCTAGTTGAATGGTCGTGTTTTAGCTAATTGTTAACGCTGAGGCCCGGCGAGCCTCAGCAAAATCAATTCGTTGAAAGGATTGCCTTTCAGGCTTTGACGAAGCCCTTGCTGGCAACCATCAAATTTCGCGTGTAGTCCTCGGTCACGGCCGCCTGCGCCAGCTGGGCCGAGGTCAGGCGCTCGACGACGGTCCCATTTCGCATCACAGCAAGGCGATCGCACATATGGGTGACGACGCCGAGATCATGGCTGACCATAACGAAGGTCAGATTGCGATCACGCCGCACTTGTTCGAGGAGGTTCAGAACCTCGGCTTGCACGGAAGCGTCAAGCGCCGAGGTCGGCTCGTCAAGCAAGAGGATGGAGGGCTCGACAATCAACGCACGGGCGATCGCAACGCGTTGGCGCTGACCGCCGGAAAGCTGGTGCGGGTAGCGGAAGCGGAAGCCGTTTCCAAGTCCGACCTCGTCGAGGGCGCGCGCGATCCGCGTGTCGCTGTCGCTGATGCCGTGGATTGCCAGCGGCTCGAGCAGGAGGCGATCGATGGTCTGGCGCGGGTGCAGGGATCCGTATGGATCCTGGAAGACCATCTGCACCTGCCTGTAAAAGGGCTTCGATCGCTTCGTGCCGACGAGCGGATCGCCATGGATCTTGATGGAACCGCTTGCTACCGGCGCCAAGCCGGCAACGGCACGGAGCAGCGTCGATTTTCCGGATCCGGATTCGCCGACCAGGCCGAATGACTCGCCGGTCTCGATATCGACGCTGACGTCCTTCAGGGCGTGGAAGTGATCATAGATCACGCTCAGCTTGTCGACAGAAAGTGCAATGCTCATGCGGCCCACTCCGGCTTGCGATCCAGAACCGGCAGGGGATGCCTGCTTTCTCCGATTTGGGGCATGCAGTTCAACAGGCCCTGCGTGTACGGGTGGCGCGCATTCTTGAGATCGGATGCCTTGAGTTCCTCGACGACCTTGCCGGCATACATAACAATGACTCGGTCGCAGAAGGACGACACAAGACGCAGATCGTGAGACACGAAGATCAGCCCCATGCCGCGCTCCGACACAAGCCGGTCCATAATCCTGAGGACGTCGAGCTGAACCGTGACATCCAGTGCGGAGGTCGGTTCGTCGGCAATCAACAGTTCCGGATCGGCGATCAGCATCATGGCGATCATGGCGCGCTGACCCATGCCGCCCGAGACCTCGTGCGGATAGAGGTCGAACACTCGCTTCGGATCGCGGATCTGCACTGCCTCCAACATCGCGAGAGCGCGGTCGCGCGCCTCCGCCTTGCCGACTTTCTCGTGCGTCCTCAGCGTTTCGCAGATCTGCCGGCCAATCGACATGACGGGATCGAGTGAATATTTCGGATCCTGCAGGACCATCGCGATGCGCTTGCCGCGCAGTTGCCGACGTTGCTTGGCGGATGTGGCGAGAAGATCGATGCCGTTGAAATCCAGCTTGTCGGCCGACACGATGCCGTGCTTCGGCGTCAGGCCCATAATGGCGCGCCCCGTCTGGGACTTGCCGGAACCAGATTCGCCGACGATGCCGAGGCGTTCCTTGCCAAGGGTGAACGAGACGCCGCGAACGGCTTCGATCACGCCCGTGCGTGTGGGATAGCTGACCTTGAGGTTTTGAACGGTGAGGAGATCGGTCATTGGCCGCTCTCCTTGGGGTCGAGCGCATCGCGCAGGCCGTCGCCGAGAAGATTGAAGCCGAGGCTGACGATGAGAATCGCAAAGCCCGGCATGGCTGCCACCCACCACTGGTCCAGGATGAAACGCCGGCCAGACGCGATCATTGCGCCCCATTCCGGAAGCGGGGGCTGCGCGCCGAGACCGAGGAAACCGAGACCGGCGGCTGTCAGGATGATGCCAGCCATATCGAGCGTCACGCGCACGATGAGCGAGGAGAGACAAAGCGGCATCACATGCCGGACCACAATCCGCAGAGGCGATGCGCCCATCAGCTTGACCGCGGAGATGTAGTCAGAGCGACGAACGGTCAGCGTTTCCGCGCGTGCAATGCGAGCGTAGGGCGGCCAAGATGTAATCGCAATCGCGATGATCGCGTTCTGGATACCAGGTCCGAGCGCCGCAACGAAGGCGAGGGCCAGAACCAGCTTGGGGAAAGCCAGGAAGATATCGGTGATGCGCATCAGCGTGGCGTCGACCCAGCCGCCAGCGTAGCCCGACACCGTACCGACGATCAGACCGATCGGCGCCGAGATGGCAGCAACGAGAACGACGACCAGCAACGTCAAGCGGGCGCCATAGACAAGGCGCGAATAGATATCACGGCCCTGGTCGTCTGTGCCAAGCCAGTAGCCCTCAGAGCCGGGCGGCAGAAGACGCGCATTCTTCAGGTCGCCAACGATAGGCGAATGGGTTGCCAGCACGTTCGCAAACGCAGCCACGAACAGGAGGGCGATGATGATCAGCAAACCGACGACGGCCAGGCGATTTGCGGTGAACTGGCGCCAGGTCACGTAGGCTCGGCCCAATCGCGCCTGTCTGCGCGACTGCGGCCGATCGGAAAGCAGCCACTCGCGGCGGCTCATCGGCGCTGATTGATTTGCGGGAACCGTCATCGGCTTCGGGTCCTAGGGTCGAGCGTCCGATAAAGAAGATCGGACAAAAGGTTGATGCCGATGAAAACCGTGCCGATGACGATGGTGCCACCGAGAACAGCGTTCATGTCGGCGTTCTGAAGGGAATTCGTGATGTAGAGCCCGATGCCCGGCCAAGAGAAAACCGTCTCTGTCAGTACCGAACCCTCGAGCAGACCGGCGTAGGAAAGCGCGATGACGGTGACGAGCGGCACGGCGGCGTTGCGCAGTGCATGGCCCCAGATCACTCGGGTCTCCGACAACCCCTTGGCGCGTGCGGCAACCACATATTCCTGGCTGAGCTCATTGAGCATGAAGCTGCGCGTCATGCGGCTGATATAGGCAAGCGAAAAGTAGCCGAGCAGCGAGGCCGGCAGAATGATGTGGCGGAAGACATCGTAGAAGACGTCCCACTGCCCCTGCATGGCGCTGTCGATCAGATAGAAGCCAGTTACCGGCGTAAAACTGTACTCGAATACGATATCGATGCGGCCCGGGAAGGCCACCCATCGCAATTGCGCGTAGAAGATCACGAGCGAGATCAGCGCAAGCCAGAAGATCGGAACGGAATAACCGATCAGACCTATGACGCGGACAACCTGGTCGGCGACGCTGCCGCGCCGAACGGCAGCCAGCACGCCGAGCGGCACGCCGATGACCGAGCCGATGATGGTCCCGAGTGTCGCGAGCTCGATCGTTGCTGGAAACACGCGCTTAATGTCGACCATGACGGGATTGGTGGTCAGGACGGAGGTCCCGAAGTCACCCGACAGGATGCTCTTCAGATAAATAAAGAACTGCTGGTAGAGCGGCAGGTCGAAACCGAGCTCGCGACGGACGCGCTCGACGACATGCGTAGGCGCACGATCACCGAGAATGGCAAGGACGGGATCGATCGGTACGACGCGGCCGATGAAAAAGGTTACGGCCAGAAGGCCAAGATAAGTCGTGACGGCGGCGACAAGAAATCGCCCGACCGCCTTGGCAATGGGAACAGCACGGCCCCGTTTGGGCCGTGCCTCCATCTTTGTTTCAACGATGCTCAACGGATCAATCCTGCCGGATCATTCCTTGCCGACCGGGCCGACATAGTTGGTGTCGAAGCTCGGGCCGAGTTTGAAGTCCTTGAGGCTCTTGCGGGCGCCTGCCACTTCGATCTGCTGGAAGATGATCACGAAGGGGCTGTTGGCGAGGAACTTCTTCTGGATGTCCTCGTACATGGCCGCGCGCTTCGCGCCGTCACGTTCCAGCAGTGCAGCCTTCGTTTCCTTGTCGAGTTCGGGCGCTTCCCAGGTGTTGCGCCATGCGAGCGTCTTGACGGTACCGGCGTCCGAGTTGTCCGGGTTCGTGGTGAAGGTATCGGCATTCGAGTTCGGATCGAAATAGTCCGAGCCCCACTGGCCAATGTACATGTCGTGTGTACGCGCGCGGAACTTCGTCAGGGTCTGCTTGCCGTCGCCGGGGATGATTTCCATCTTGACGCCAGCCTGGGCGAGCGACTGCTGCATGGATTCGGCAATACCCGTTACCGGCTGCGTATTGCGAACGTCCATCGTCACCGAGAAGCCGTCCTTCAGGCCAGCCTTCGCCAGCAGTTCCTTGGCCTTGGCCACATCGAGCTTATACGGTTTCTCATCCAGCGCACCGAGCTGGCCTTTCGGCAGGAAGGTCTGGTGGATTTCGCCGATGCCCTTGATCAGCGTCGAACCAATCGCGTCATAGTCGACGAGGTACTTGAAGGCTTCCTGGACTTCCGGCTTCTTCAGGTTTTCGTTCTTGGAGTTCAGGCTGACGTAATAGACCGTACCCTTCGGGGCGCTGACGGTCGTCAGATCGGCGTTCTTGGCGACTGCATCGAGATCGCCGGGCTCCAGGTTGCGGGCGGTGTCGATATCGCCGGCTTCCAGCGCCAGGCGCTGCGCCGAGCTTTCCTTCATGAAGCGATAGATCACGCGATTGAGCTTCGCCTTGTCGCCGTAGTAGTTGTCATTGCGCTCCATCACGACAACTTCATTGGCGCGCCACTCGCGCAGCTTGAAAACGCCCGAGCCCGCGTAACCGGTCTTCAGCCATTCGTTGCCGAAGTCGTTGTCATACTTGTAATCGGCGCTCGGCGTCACGGACTTGACGTGATCCATAACGAGCTTCTTGTCGACAACAGAGGCAACGGTTGCCGTCAGGCAGTTCAGCACGAAGCTCGGCGCATAGGGCTTGTCGACGGTAAAGACGAAGGTGTTTTCATCCGTCGCCTTCGCCTTTTCGGTGACGTTGTCGCCATTGATGCCGAACTGGGTGATGATGAAGGCGGGGCTCTTGTCGAGCTTCACGGCGCGTTCGAAGGACCATGCGACGTCGTCAGCAGTGATCGGGTTACCGGAGGCAAACTTCAGACCGGGCTTGAGCTTGAAGGTGTAGGTCAGGCCATCATCCGATACCGTCCAGCTGTCGGCGAGGTCGCCCTTGACCTTGGAAGTGTCGTTCATGTCAAGACGGACGAGCAAGCTGTTAGGTGTTGCTCGTGACTTCGGCCGTCGACAGTTCGAACGCCTCGCCCGGATCCATGGTGATGATGTCGTCGAAGGCAAAGCCTTCAACCAGCGTGTCCTTCGGCGTTTCCGCGAAAGCGGCAGGTGCAGCTGCCATCATGATCGACAGAGCAGCGCCTGCCGAAAGTTGACGGAATGTGCGGTTGAATTTGCTGACTATCATGGTTTTTGGTTCCCCTGTTTTCCATTTCAATGCAAAGCTTTAGGCGGGCTCAGGCGTTTTCTTCTCCCCACGCCGAAGCCAGAATCCTCAGCCAGTTCCCGCTGGCCAATTTTTCGAGATCTCGCGCACCATAGCCAACGCGCTGGAGGGCGGCAATCAGCTTCTGGTTCCCTGCGGCGTCCCCTATTTCTTCGGGGATCGTTGCGCCGTCAAAGTCCGAACCGAGCGCCACACAGTCGATGCCGACGCGCTCCACGAGGTAGTCGATGTGGCGAACCATATCGATCAGCGGCGTATCGCCATCGGAGCGACCGTCGCTGCGCAGCATCGCGGTCGCATAGTTCACGCCGACGAGACCGCGGCTTTCCCTGATGGCGTCGAGCTGCTTGTCGGTGAGGTTGCGGGCGACTGGCGTCAACGCGTGAGCGTTGGAATGGCTGGCAACAAGCGGCTGATCGGTCGTCTTGGCGACGTCCCAGAAGCCCTTCTCGGTGATGTGCGCCAGATCGATCAGGATGCCTAGGCGGTTGCATTCGCGCACGAGGGCAAAGCCTGCCTCGGTAAGACCGGGCGCGGTGTCCGGGGACATAGGGAAGGCGAAGGGCACGCCGTGTCCGAAGATATTGTGGCGGCTCCATACCGGTCCCAACGAGCGCAGGCCGGCGGCATAAAATACTTCGAGCGCCGCCAGGTCAGGTCCGATGGCCTCGCAGCCTTCCATGTGCATCACGGCCGCGAAGAGCCCGTCAGCCATGGCCTTGCGGATATCCTTTACCGTGCGGCAAAGGCGCCAGGCGCCGGCGCGGTCCAGGCGAAGCGCGATGGCGGCCATTTCCGCGGCGATGTTCAGCGAGGACAGCGGCTCGAGGGGCGCAGCGAGCGGCGTGACGTAGTGGCCGTTCTTGTCGGGATCGGCAAAAACGAGATCGCCGGAGGGCACGTAGATTGCGCAGAGGCCACCGGCCAGTCCGCCAGCTTTGGCGCGCGGGCCATCTATGTGGCCCAAATCTGTTCCGTTTGAAAATTCAGCGACTGGATCGCCGCCATCCCTTTCATGTGTCCAAAGCCGAAGGAGGACGTCGTTATGGCCGTCGAATACGAATTGCATCTGCGTTCCTGTGTGCCCGGGCGGGCGATACGAAGAGCGCAGAATAGAAAAGCTGGCAGAATACGCCACCTCTTTTTTCAGAAATTTTGCTGTTCCGCAGCAATAGTTAGCAGAAACGAGAAACGGGAGCCGAGGCTCCCGTTCCGAAGGGTTTTCTATCAGTGCTTGGCGCGTTTCTTTTGGCGGTAGACGTCGATCACGACGGCGGCCACAATGATCAGGCCTTTGACGATCTCCTGGTAGTAGGCGTCGACTCTTAAGAAGGTGAAGCCAGAGGTCATCACGCCAAGAATGATCGTACCGATAACCGTGCCGGTGATGCGGCCGACGCCGCCGGTCAGAGACGTACCGCCGATGACAGCCGCGGCAATGGCGTCCAGTTCGTACATGACGCCCATGCCAGCTTGCGCAGTCTGGGCGCGGGCTGCCGTAACGACGCCCGCAAGGCCCGCAAGGAGACCGGCAATGGCGTAAACCTTGATCAGGTGAGCTTCGATATTGATACCGGAAACGCGCGCAGCCTGGACGTTGGCACCGATCGCATAGGTGAACTTGCCGTAGCGCGTATAGCGAAGCGCAATGTGGAAGATTAGCGCCACGACCAGAAAGACGATGACGGGCCAAATGCCGGTGCCGATGAAATTGAACTGCTCGGTGAGTCCCGAGACCGGCTGGCCCTTGGTGTACCACTTCGAAATGCCGCGTGCCGAAACCATCATGCCGAGCGTGGCGATGAATGGCGGGATCTTGGTCTTTGCAATCAGCTGCCCGTTGATAAAGCCGGCCGCAAGGCCGATGAGGAGGCCGACGCCGATCGGGATGAAGAATGGCAGGTCGGTCAGCGAAGGATAGAGCGCCCGTGGCCAGGTCGATGCCTGCGCGAAGCTTGCCGCAATCATCGCCGTCATGCCGACGACGGAGCCGGATGAGAGGTCGATGCCGCCGGTAATGATGACCTGCGTCACACCCACCGAGATGATGCCGATGACGGAGACCTGAAGGATCATGATCGTCAGGCGCTGCGAATTGAACAGAAAGCTCTGGCCGATGAAGATCCAGCCGAGAATTTCATAGACAAGTGCAATGCCGACCAGGACAAGGAAAATGCTGAGCTCGGGCGGGACACGCCGTCTGCGCGCGCGCGTTGCAAGCGGGGCCGCTACCTCAGCTGCGTTGGTATTCATGATATCCTCCCTTCGGTTGCCGGACGCCGCGTTACTGCGCGGCAAGCTCCATGACCTTGATCTGCGTTGCTTCGTCGCGATTGAGAAAACCGGTCACCCGACCCTCGTGCATCACCATGATGCGGTCGCTCATGCCCAGTACTTCGGGCATTTCCGACGAGATCATGAGCACCGCCACTCCGTTTTTCGCCATCTCTGTCACCAGGCGATGGATTTCAGCCTTGGCGCCGACGTCGATGCCACGGGTCGGCTCGTCGAGAATGAGGATTTTCGGATTGGTCAGCAGCCAGCGACCGATCAGAACCTTCTGCTGATTGCCCCCGGACAGGTTTTCCACGCGCTCATCGAGGTTGGGCGTCTTCACTCGGAGTTTCTTGGCCATGTCCTCGCAGGTCGCCTCGATCGAGCTTTCCTGCACAAAGCCCCCCTTGACGAACCTGTCCTGGAGAACGGCGATCTGCATGTTCTCGAGAACGCTGAGGATCAGCAAACAGCCCGTGTCTTTGCGGTCCTCGGTCAGGAACGCCATGTGATTCCGGATTGCGACGGTCGGCGAGGCGATCGTCGTCTTCTTGCCGAAGAGTTCGATCGTGCCCGATGTTGCGGGCGTCACGCCGAATAAGGTCTCGGCGACGTTTGATCGGCCTGAGCCGACAAGGCCGGCTACGCCGAGGATTTCGCCCGATCGCACGTCAAAGGAAACGTCACGGAAGACGTCGTTGAGCGACAGGTTCTTGACCGAGAGGACGACGTCGCCGATCGGCACGTCCTCTTTGGGGAACATCTGGGTGATCTCGCGGCCGACCATCATGCGGATGATGTCATCGCGGGTGACATCTGTTGAGGCATGAGTGCCGATATAGCGGCCATCGCGGAACACCGAGAACTCGTCGGCAATCTCGAACAGCTCGTTCATCTTGTGCGTGATGTAGACGATACCGATGCCTTGAGCTCTGAGGTCGCGAATGATCCGAAAGAGGTGTTCGACCTCGCGCTCGGTCAGCGCCGAGGTTGGCTCGTCCATGATCAGGACGTCGGAATTGTAGGAGACAGCCTTGGCGATCTCGACCATCTGCCGGCTGGCGACGGAAAGTTCGCGGACCTGGATCTCCGGGTCGATGTCGATGTTCAGCCGGCGAAACAGCTCGTCGGTCTGGCGGAACATGGCTGCGTGGTCGACAAAGCCAAACTTGTTCGTCGGCTCGCGACGGATCCAAATGTTCTCGGCGACGGTCATATAGGGCATCAGGTTCAGCTCCTGATGAATCATCGCAATGCCATTTTCCAAGGCGTCGAGCGGCGATTTTAGCTGGATCTCAACGCCCTTGAGGCGTACTTCGCCCTTGTCGGGAATATAGATGCCGGCGAGGATTTTCATCAGCGTCGACTTGCCGGCGCCGTTTTCGCCCATCAAGGCATGCACGGTGCCGCGCCTCAGCCGGAACTGAACATCATCAAGTGCGACAACGCCCGGGAACTCCTTCCGGACACCTTCGGCGCTCAACAGGTATTCCGCATTCGGAACAGCGCCGCTCTGGCGCACTGCAGCCATTGTAGACGGGCTGACAACCATCTCATCTCCTCCCGGACACGGACTGAGGGAAGGAATGCGGAACCCTGTCCCGCATCCCGATTTCTCCGAACGTTAGTTCTTCGCGACGAAGTCCTTGACGTTCTCAGGCGTGACGAGCTGGAAAGGAATGTAAACCTTCTTCTCTATCTTTTCGCCCTTCGCGAGCTTCAGGGCCGCATCAAGCGCGCCCTTGCCCTGCCCTGCGGCATCCTGGAAGACCGTCACATCGAGATCACCGGCCTGCATCGCGGCGAGTGCGTCCTGCGTAGCGTCAACGCCGCCGATCACGATCTTGCTGAGGTCCTTGCCGGCCGCCTTGAGCGCCTGAATGGCGCCGATCGCCATTTCGTCGTTGTTCGAAATGACGGCATCGAACTCGAGACCGCTGGAGAGCCAGTTGGTCAGAAGGTCGGACCCCTGAGTACGGGACCAGTTGGCCGTCTGCTCTTCGATGATCTGGATGCCCTTGCATTCGTCCGTCGCAATGACGTCATGGACGTCCTTGGTGCGCATGCGTGCAGCCTGGTTGGAGAGTTCGCCCATCATGACAACGGCCTTACCCTTGCCTCCCAACAGGCGGCAAACTTCCTTGGCTTCAAGCGTACCGGATTCCTGCTCGTTCGAAGCGACGAAGGCCTGTTTATCCGGAAGGCTGTCGACGTTGACCGGTTCGCGGTTGACGTAAACGAGCGGAATGCCGGCATCAGCCGCGATTTTCGACATGGCGGCGGTAGCGTCGGTGTCGACCGGATTGACGATGATCGCGTCAACCTTGGATGCGATGAAGTTCTGGATCTGGCTCTGCTGCTTCGCGACGTCGTTCTGGGCGTCTTCAACCTGCAGCGTCACGCCCTTCAGGGTCTTGGAATAGTCCTGCATCCCGTTGCGCAGGACGGTCAGGAAGTTGTCGTCAAACAGCGCCATCGAGACGCCAACGGTTTCAGCGTGAGCGGCCGTCGACAGGACGAGCGCCAGGGCAGTACCCATGATAAATTTCTTCATTTTGTTTTCCTCCACAAAGCGGTGTCCGGCTGCACCCTCCTCACGCCGGAGCTTCGGGCCATGCCCAAAAGCCAGTATCTTGTTCGCTGCGTGCCATCTCCCGTTGGCCATCCGTCAAGAAACGGAACAAACGAACCGTGAAATTTGTATCACGGAATATTCATTCCATTTTCTATGGGAGGCGTCAAGTCCAATTGAAGGATGAGGCCGCCGGCGCTTGGCGAAAATCTCGCCAAGATGGCTGCCAGGCACTGAAAAGCGCGATGTCGATGACTATATTGGCCGCGCCAGCGGCAGCAGTTTCGCTGCCCTTCCATGGAGAAACTGATGCCGATCTCGATGTATCGATCAACCGTTCCGGTCTTCCAACGTGGCCTTGAGACGTTGAAGACCTATCTCGACAAAGCCGAGGCCTTCGCCAAAGAAAAAGGCATCGATGGCGCGGATCTCGTTGCGGCGCGGCTATCTTCGGACATGCTGCCGTTTGCAGGCCAATATCAGCGCGCGACCGACAGCGCCAAGTTGGCGATTGCGCGACTGACCGCCAGCGAGGCGCCGAAATTCGAGGATAACGAAGCGACGATCGCCGAGTTGCGCGCACGTGTTGCCAAGACAGAAGCCTACCTTGCGGCCGTTACGCCGGCTGCACTCGAGGGAACGGAAACGCGCGAAATCACTCTGTCTCCAGGGGGCAACAAGATCACGTTCCGCGGCGACGAGTATGTCATGACCTTCGCACTGCCGAACTTCTTCTTCCATATTGCGACGGCTCACGCGATCCTGCGCAACCAGGGCGTTCCGGTCGGCAAGATGGACTATCTCGGTCGCTTCGCGTGACGAAGCTCAGGGCCGGTGCTTCACCGGCCCTTTCTCGGTAAGTTCGGTGAAGGCTAGCGTCTGATCCAGATGGCGGGCACGCAGCGAGAGAAGTTTCTCGGCATAGGCAAGCCGCACCGGCAGATAGGCTTCGTCTGACGCGAGGTTGTTCAATTCCATCGGATCAGCCTGCAGATCGAACAGCAGCGGTGACAGTGCTGTGAAATGCACGTATTTGAAGCGCTCATCCCTGATGACGGCAAGATTGCATTCGTTCGACCGCAATCCGAAATGAGTTTCCGGCTCCTGAGTGGCGATATCGCGGAAGTCAAATTCCCAGAAGGCTGCTTCGCGCCAATTTCCGGGCTCGCGCCGCATGAGCGGCAGGAGCGATTGTCCGTCCACACCATTCTCCGGCTCGATATTCAGGCGGTCGCACAATGTCGGGAAGATGTCTGCCGCGGACGTGAACCGCTCGACAACGCTGCCCCGCGTGGCGGCCTGCGGGTCGCGGATGACAAGCGGGATATGATAGCTGCCGTCGAAGAAGCCGCCCTTGCCGAGCGTCCAGTGATCGCCCGCCATCTCGGCGTGGTCGGAGGTGAAGATGATCAGCGTGTTATCCCAGGCCCCGGCTTCCTTCAATGCGCTCCAAACTTGCCCGAGCTGCGCGTCGACCTCGGCAATCATGCCATAATAGATGGCGCGGATCGCGCCGAAGTCGCTGTCTTCCCAGTCGTTGACGCGACCGGCTGCGCCGTAGATGAAGTTACCCTTCTTTGCCCTCGGCATGGCATAGGACAGGTAAGGATGTGCGCTCTGTTCTATTTCATGGTTTTTCGCCCGGGCGAAATGCGGACCGTCCTCCGGGCTGAACAGGTCGTTGTATCGAGGCGGGGCCGAAAATGGCGGATGGGGACGCAGGAACGAAACATGCGCGAACCACGGCGCATCTTGCTCGCCCAGCCAGCGGATAAACTCTCCTGCGAGAAACGCCGTCTGCGTCTCGTCCTTCGAATAGGCTGTTGCCGCGTTCGAGATCTCGCCGCGCCGCGCGCCAACAGGAATGTGGATGTCGCGGGTATGCGCTTCAGCGTGCCCCCGCGAGCGCAACCAGGAGAGCCATTGCTTTTCATGTTCGGGAAGGAGTTGCCGGGCCGTGAAACCGGGCAACAATCCCTCATAGGTCGTCAGATGCGGGTCGTTTTGATCCAGGCCGCGGGGGTCGGGTGCGGTGTCCGTGTAACCGAACAGCGTCGGATCATAGCCCGCCCGCCGCGCCGCCAACGCCAGATTGTCAAATCGGGCATCGAGGGGTGAGCCGTTCCGGCAAACCCGGTGGTTCATCTGATAGAGGCCAGTGTAGAGCGTGGCTCGTGCCGGCGAACATGGAGCCGCGCCGGCGTAGTGGCGCGCAAACAACACGCCTTCTGCCGCCAGCGCATCTACGTTCGGCGTCTTGAGGCAGGCATGCCCGGTCGCTGACAGACAATCGCCACGCCACTGGTCCGCGGTGATCAGGAGAATGTTCGGTCGACCGGTCATGGATGCATTCAGTGCTGGTTTGATTTTGCGTGCCAGTTCCACGCCGAGCGGATGATTTGAGACAAATCATACTGCGGCGTCCAGCCGAGAATCTCCCGCGCCTTGTCGTTGTTGGCAACCAGCGTGTGCGAGTCGCCCTCGCGGCGGCCGACATATTCCACAGGAAACGG
>NZ_KB897845.1:0-72002 GCF_000377185.1 Rhizobium sp. 42MFCr.1 | reverse complement strand
TTCTTCGACCGGGTTGACCATGACATCCTGATCGACCGTTTGCGCAAGAAAATCCCCGATCCCGGCGTCATCCGCTTGGTACGGGCCTATCTGAACGCCGACATTGTTGATGGGGGTGTGGTCCTCAAGCGGACCCGAGGCACGCCGCAGGGTGGGCCGCTGTCGCCGCTTCTGGCCAATGTATTGTTGGATGAGGTGGACAAGGAACTTGAACAGCGGGGCCATGCCTTCTGCCGCTATGCCGACGACTGTAACGTCTACGTGCGGTCACAGCGGGCGGGCGAACGGGTGATGGCTCTGCTGCGGCGGCTTTATGGCCGACTTCGCCTCAAGGTGAACGAGACCAAGAGCGCCGTTGCCAGTGTCTTCGGCCGCAAATTCCTCGGCTATGCTTTCTTCAAAGCACCAGGGCGGGTGGTCAAGAGACGGGTCGCCGACAAGGCCATCAAGGCGTTCAAGGAGCGCATTCGCGAACTGACACCGCGCGTGACGGGTCGATCCCTGAAAGCGGTGGCAGAACGGCTGCGCCTCTTCGTGCGCGGATGGAAAGCCTACTTCCGGCTGGCGCAAACACCTCGGGTCTGGCAAGCGCTGGACGAGTGGATGCGCCATCGTGTGAGGGCAATCCAGCTCAAGCAATGGAAGCACGGCAGGACGATCTTTCGGGAAATGATGGCAAGGGGAGCGAAACCTGGGGTGGCCCAGCAAGTGGCAGCAAATGCCGGTCGCTGGTGGCGCAACAGCGGCAAGCTCCTTAACGCCACCCTCACCATCAGATGGGCTGACCAACTTGGAATGCCCAGGCTCGTCTAACCTCAATCTCTCGAACCGCCCGGTGCGGACCCGCATGCCGGGTGGTGTGGCAGGGGTGCGATCACATCGAGCGCCCCCTATGCCGATTTCAGTCAGCCCGACGCCCCTTGTGTATGGCCGATGCACATGCAAGTTTCCCCTGCAGAGATCGGGAGGGCACCATGCAAACAGTCACACTTCTTGCGTTCGCAGGCGTTTCCTTCGTGGGTATTGCCACGCCGGGGCCGACCGTACTCCTGGCAATGACCAACGGCTCCCGCTACGGCGTCAGGCGTGCCGCTGCCGGCATGGTTGGAGCGGTGCTCTCGGATTTTGTCCTGATCGGCGCCGTTGCGGTCGGTCTCGGGGCACTGCTCGTGGCTTCCGAATTCTGGTTCTCGGCCCTGAAGTACGTTGGGGCAGCCTATCTGGCGTTTCTCGGGATCATGATGCTCTGGTCGAAAGGCACGATCGATGCGGCGTTGAGGCAGGGGGCGGCGGATGCGGGCGGGACGCCGGTTTCGATCGCGTTGAAGAGCTTCATGGTCGCAGTCACCAATCCGAAGGGCTATCTCTTCTTTTCGGCCTTCCTACCGCAGTTCATCGATCCGACCGGCCTGCAGGCAACGCAGTATGGCGTGCTGGCACTGGTGTTCGCCTCCCTCGATTTCATCATCATGCTGGCCTATGCCGTGTTCGGCGTGCAGGCCGTCCGATTCCTCACGACGAACGGCGCGTTGTGGCTTGAGCGCGCCTGCGGCTGCGCGCTGTTGGCGTTGGCCGGTTCGCTTGCGCTCTATCGTCGGGCGGCAGCCTGATTTAGGGCAGTGATACGTGTCCGACACGATAGATCTGGCCTGAACCTGCAATGAGCGGCGCCGATCGGCGCAAGCTGAAGCGCACCAGCGTCCAGTTGGTCGGCTCGAAGGCCGAAACCGAGGCCAGGACGTCGGGCTGTCTTGCTTCTCGTTGCGCCTGCCTGACCTCCACGTCTCTGATCTCGGCGAGCGGGGAATAGGGCTCGATGGCGACTATCTCTGTGGTAACGAATTTTGCCTCTGCAATCGCGGAGGCGGTTTCCGCGTGCCATGCGATCCAGGTCTTCACGCGAGGCCAGCCGAAGGACTGCATCAGTCCCTCGAAGCCGGTGCCGGTAAGAAAGTCGCTGGCGCGCTCCGGCTGCTGCCAGAGATAGAAGGGCGCATAGAGGTTTTCGCGGGATCCGAACTCGCCTCTGCGGGCACTGAGGTAGGCCTTGAAGCCGAGACCGGGAAATCCGTCCAGCATCGGTCCCTTGTCGCGGATGCGCCGGTCGATGATCGACATGTCGTAGTCGGCCGGAAGGGTGAAGCTGTACTGCATCGCCATCATGAGAGGATCTCCACCGGCTCAAGCCAGTCGACGTTGCGGCCGGCTTCGGTTGCCTGAATACTGAGATAGCTGAACGGGCTGTCGTGTCCGGCGCCGTGCCAATGCGTCTCGCCGGCGGCGAACCAGACAGCATCTCCGACCAGCAATTCGTCGACTGCCCCACCTTCGCGTTGCGCCAGACCCTTGCCTGATAGAACATAGAGCAGCTGCCCGCGCGGATGCGTGTGCCAGCGTGTGATCGTGCCCGGATGGAGCGTCGCCCGCATCGCCGTGTTCTCGCCGTCGGCTGTTCCTTCCAGCAGCATCTCCACCCAGAAGGGTGCGGTGGCAATATCGACGGGCGAGCGGACGGCATTGCCCGGACGCTGGATCGTCATACGTTCAGGGTTGCCCATCATGCCGCACTCCCGAAGGCGCGGGCTTCCCAGCCGGGTTCGCTCATCTGCGCCTTTCCGTCGCCGAACGACCATTCATCCGGTGATGTGGTGGTGACGACGATCATGATGTCTTCCGGCCGGATTCCCGGCGATTGTCCGAGAAGCTCGGTGGCCCGCTTGAAAAAGGCCTGGCGGGTCTCGGTCGAGCGCGGCTTTCCGGCGGTGATGGCGAAAAGCACGAAGTCGTCGGAACGCGGTCCGGCGAGATAGTTGCGGTCGAAGATCAGTTCGCCCGGTTCATGCTGGTGGATGATCTGGAAACGATCGGCGGGCGGCACGTTGAACGTCTCGACCATGGCGCGATGAATGCTGTCCGCAACAGCGCGCAAATACTCCGGCGACTTGCCGCGCAGTAGAGAGATACGAACAAAAGGCATGGCGAGTTCCTTTGAGTGAATTCTTGACAGGAGAAGCATCGCACGCCACCATAATGCTGAAAATCAGAATTGTTTGAACCTACAATTCACAAAAACGGGACGAAAGTGATGCGACGGACGATCTTCGATCTCGATGTTCTCAGAACCTTTGCGACCGGAATGGAGCTCGGCAACTTCGCGCGAGCGGCTGACCGGCTCGGCCGCTCGACCTCGGCGGTCAGCGCTCAGTTGAAGAAGCTCGAGGAGCAGGCGGGCACGCCGATCTTCCGCAAGGCGGGGCGCGGCCTTGCGCTCACCGATGCCGGCGAGACGATGCTGGCCTATGCGCGGCGGCTGCTGGAACTCAACGACGAAGCGGCTGCAGCCGTAAAGAGCATCGAGCTCGAAGGCTGGGTGAGGCTCGGATTGCAGGAGGATTTCGGCGAGGTCTTGTTGCCCGACGTGCTCGGCCGTTTTGCGCGCGCGCATCCGAAGGTCCGCATCGAGGCGCGCGTGGTGCGCAATGTCGAACTGATCGAGCGCGTCACATCAGGAAAGCTCGATCTGGCACTCGCGTGGAGCGATGGCACGCTGACGCCGCATTGCGAGCAGATCGCCGAAGTCCCGATGCGTTGGATCGGGCCGGCGGAAGCAGCTGTTGACTGGAGCCTCGGCGGCGGCGAACCGATGCCGCTCGCCTCGCTGGAAGCCCCGTGCCTGTTGCGCTCCGCGGCGACCAAGGCGCTCGACGCGGCGGGCATTCCGTGGCGGCTTGCCTTCGTCAGTCCGAGCCTCGGCGGATTGTGGGCGGCGACGGCCGCTGGGCTCGGCATTACCATCCGCACACCGATCGGGCTGCCGCGAAAGGTCAAGCCGCTTGTCGCAGACGCAGCCGGCTTGCCGGAGCTTTCCTCGCTCGGTCTCGTCCTGCATCGCGCCGAGGCGGAGCCTGGGCCGGCGACGGCGCGGCTTGCGTCCATCATGTTGCAATCGGTGCGGGAGGCCGTCGCTGATGTCGTGCCGCAGGCGGTCCGCCCGGCGGCAAGAGCCTATGCCTGATATTCGCGCTGCGCGTTGCGGCGGATCGCTTGCGGTGGCTGGCCGAAAGCGCGCAGGAATGCGCGTCGCATCCTCTCACGATCCGCGAAGCCTGTCTCCGTGGCAACGACGTCGATCGGATGCCGGCCCTGTTCCATCATCAGCCGGGCCGCCTCGAGGCGCAGGTTCTCCACCGCTTTTGCGGGCGATTGCCCTGTCTCGGCGCGGAAGGTCCGACTGAACTGGCGGGGGCTGAGCGCCGCTGCTTCTGCCAGTTCTTCGACGGATAGCGTGTTCTTCAGGTTGCTGCGCGCATGGGCCAGCGCCTTCTGGATCCTGTCCGATTTGGGTTCCAGTTCCAACAGCGCGGAAAACTGCGACTGGCCGCCGGCCCGGCGGTGGTAGACGACGAGCTTGCGGGCAACGGCGCGGGCGATGTCGGCGCCGTGATCCTTCTCAACCATGGCAAGTGCCAGATCGACCCCGGCTGTCATGCCCGCCGAGCTCCAGACAGAGCCGTCGATGATGAAGATGCGATCCTCCTCGAGCCTGACCTTGGGGTAGCGCGATTGGAGCTCTCGAGCGAGCAGCCAATGCGTCGTGGCGCGCCGGCCGTCCAGCACACCCGCGTCGGCAAGCAGAAATGCACCGGTGCAGATCGAAGCGACGCGGCGGGAGGCGGCAAGCGCGTTGCGGATGAATTCGCCTTCTCGTGTGGTCGGCAGCTTGATGCCGACGGCGCCCGACACCAGCAGCGTATCGAAAGTGGGGTCGTCGAACCGCGTCGTCTCCATCGTGACACCGAAGGAGCCGCGCACCGGCCCACCGGTCTCGGAGAGATAGGCGATGTCGTAGACCTGTTCGCCGAGTTCGAGGTTGGTGAACTCGAAGGCGGAGATGGCGGCGAGGCTCATCATCTGAAAGCCGGGAAAGAGCAGGACGGCAATGCGCTGCATGGTTCGAAACTCCGTTTGTCCTAAAAGGTTGTTTATATGACATTCAAGACATTGGCAATCAGGCGTAAGACTCTCCTCAGGCCAACAGCAGGCGCTGTTGCCCAACACGGAGAACGACAATGACCGAGCAGCACAAAGGAACCGCACTCGTTACGGGCGCATCATCGGGGATCGGCGCCATCTACGCCCACCGGCTCGCAAAGCGGGGCTACGATCTCATTCTAGTCGCGCGCAATGCCGAGCGCCTTTCCGAGCTTGCGACCAAGTTGACCCTGGAGACGGGCAGGACGGTTGAAACGGTGCCTGCCGATCTCGGCAACAAGGCTGATCTGGCGCGTGTCGAGGCGGTGTTGAAGAACGACCGCAGCATCACCCTTCTGGTCAACAATGCCGGCGTCGGCGGCACCGCGCCGCTGCTGGCCTCCGATGTCGACAAGATGCAGGCGATGGTCGATCTCAACGTTATAGCGCTGATGCGGCTGACCTACGCAGCCGTGCCCGGTTTCACGGCCCGCGGCGGCGGCTCGATCATCAACATTGCGTCGATCGTGGCGATCGCGCCTGAAGTTCTGAATGGGGTCTATGGGGCAAGCAAAGCGTTCGTTCTTGCTTTCAGCCAATCGCTGAAGCACGAGCTGGCGGATAAGAATATCCGCGTTCAGGCGGTGCTGCCGGGGGCGACGGCGACCGAATTCTGGGGCATTGCCGGTACGCCGGTCGAACACCTGCCGACCGAGATCGTCATGCAGGCGGAAGACATGGTGGATGCGTCTCTTTCCGGCTTTGACCAAGGTGAATTCGCGACGATCCCGGCCCTCGAGGATGCCGGATTGCTGAAGGCCTACGAGGATGCACGCCAGGCGCTGATGCCGAACCTGTCACGGTCGGCACCCGCGGCGCGCTACAAGGCTGCGTAGCGTAAGAGACGGGGTGGGCAGGCTTGTTCTGCCTCTACCCGTGCCGGGCCAGTGCGCCGGCGAAGATATCGGCGTCGACGTTGCCTCCCGAGGTGACGACGACGACGTTGTCTTCCTCCATCTCATCGCCGTGGAACAGCGCTGCGGCAAGGGCGACCGCGCCGCCCGGTTCGACGACAATCTTCAGTCGCACAAAGGCTATCACCATGGCGCGAAGCGCCTCCTCGTCTGTCACGACGATACCGGGGCCCGCAAGGCGCTGCAGGATCGGGAAGGTGATATTGCCGGGCTGTGGGGTAATGATCGCATCGCAGATGGAGCCGGTCATCGCCGCGTTGCGCTCGATCTTGCCTGAGGCCAGCGACCGTGTCGTATCGTCGAAGCCTTCAGGCTCGCAGGGACGCACGCGGAACGCAGGCGCGCTAGCCTCGAGCGCAAGCGCGATCCCCGACGTCAGGCCGCCGCCGCCGCAGGGCACCAGCACCTCGGCAGCCTTGATGCCTTCCTCTTCCGCCTGTTCGGCGATCTCGAGACCCGTCGTGCCCTGGCCGGCGATCACCTGGGGCTCGTCGAACGGCTTGATCAGGGTCAGCTTGCGTTCGCCCGAAAGCTTGGCGCCGATGGCGTCGCGATCCTGTGTGGCGCGGTCGTAGAGCACGACTTCGGCGCCGAGGGCGCGGGTGTTGGCAATCTTCAGTTTCGGGGCGTCCGACGGCATGATGATCACCGAAGGCACGCCATGAAGCTTGGCGGCGAGCGCCACACCCTGCGAGTGATTGCCTGACGAGAAAGCGATGACACCGTGCGCGCGTACGGCCGAATCGAGTGCGGAAACGGCGGACCAGCCTCCGCGGAATTTGAAGGAGCCGGTATGTTGGAGGCACTCGGCCTTCACGAACACCCGCCGTCCGGCAAGCTCGTCGATGAAGGGAGAGGAGAGAAGGGGTGTGCGGCGCGCATGTCCGCGCAGACGGGCGCGGGCGGCAACGATCATTTCAATGCTGGTCATAGAGACTCTTTCGAATGACGGTACGCCCCTGCATAAGGCTACACGTGATGCTTGTGAACGACGACTTTGTCACCGTGACACGAAAAGCGCCATACTACGCGCCAGCATCAACGGCGACTACCTCCGCGCTCGCATCCGACAATCAGTATCCGCCGGCGGAGCCCTCGGAGGCGCGGCTGTCCATCGCGCCGTTGTAGCGTGCGCCGCCACCCTTCTCGATATCGGCGAGGCTCTTTCCGCCGACAAGGATGCCGGCGGCCTGCCCCCATTGCGGCGGGCCGCTGCCGTCGTCCAGTGTATGGCCCATGGCGATCAGCGCCCGGATCGTATCAGGCGAGAGCGTGTAGGGCTCGAGATAGATCTTGTCCGGCTGCCATTGGTGGTGAATGCGTGGGGCGTTGACCGCCTGGCTGATGTCCATGCCGAAATCGATGACGTTGAGGATCGCCTCGAGGGTGATGGTGATGATGCGCGATCCGCCGGGGCTGCCGATGACCATGAAGGGCTTGCCGTCCTTGGTCACGATCGTCGGGCTCATCGAGGAGAGCGGCGTCTTCTTCGGCGCAATCGCATTGGCCTCGCCCTGAACGAGACCGTAGAGGTTCGGAACGCCAGGCTTCGAGGTGAAGTCGTCCATCTCGTTGTTGAGCAGGATGCCGGTGCCGGGCGCGACAACGCCAGCGCCGAAGGAACCATTCAGCGTATAGGTGACCGCGACGGCATTTCCTTCATCGTCGATGATGGAATAATGCGTGGTCTCGACGCTTTCCTTGGCTCCGAGCGGCTTCAGGTCGGCCGACGTGCCGGATTTATAGGGATCGATCTTGGCGCGGATCGCCTTGGCGTAGCTCTTGTCGAGCAATGTCGACATCGGGTTCTCCACGAAGTCGGGATCGCCGAGGGCAGCGTTGCGGTCGACATAGGCATGGCGCATCGCCTCTACCATCAGGTGAACCGTCTCAGCAGAACCGTAGCCGAGGAAGGAGAGCGGGTAATCCTCGAGCACGTTGAGGATTTCGCAGATGATGACGCCACCGGAGGAGGGGGGAGGCGAGGAGATGATGTCATAACCGCGGTAGCTGCATTCGACGGGCTTCAGTTCTCGCACCGCGTACTGCTCGAAATCCTCCTTGGCGAGAATGCCGCCCTTCGCCTGGCTCGCCTTGGTGATCGCGTCGGCCGGCATGCCCTTATAGAAAGCGTCGGGCCCTTTGTCGGCGATGCTGGAAAGAACGGCGGCGAGGTCGGGTTGCACCAGTTTTTCGCCTGCGGCGTATGGCTTTCCTTCTGCTTTCAGGAAGATCTTTGCAGCGGCTTCATCCTTCGCAAGCCTCTTGGCGCTGCCGGAAATGTTGGCCACGTCGCCTTGTTCCAGCGTGAAGCCTTCCTTGGCGTAGCGAATGGCCGGCGCCAGCAGATCCTGTCGCGACTTCGTGCCGTATTTTTCTCGCGCCGTCTCGAAGCCCATCACGGATCCGGGCACGCCGACGGCGAGATAGCCGTCGAGGCTGGCGCGGGGAACGATATCGCCCTTCGCATCGAGATACATCGTCTTGGTGGCTGCGAGCGGCGCGCGCTCGCGGAAATCGAGAAATGTCGTCTTCCCGTCCTTCAGCCGGATCGTCATGAAACCGCCGCCGCCGATGTTGCCGGCCGTCGGATAGACGACCGCGAGGGCGTAGCCAACCGCAACCGCGGCATCGACGGCATTGCCGCCGTTCTTCAGGACACCGACGCCGACATCGGTCGCCAGATGCTGTGCGGTCACCACCATGCCATGTTCGGCTTCAACGGGCGCGGGCGAGGCGGCGAACGCCGACGGTGCAAGTGAGAGCGACAGTGCGGCGGCAACCGCGAATATTCTGATGTTGGGCTGATCCATGACTTCCCTCAAAGCATGACGGTGCGATGGATATGGGACGCAACGAGCGCTCGGCAATGCACTGCGCTCAGCAGTGGTGTGTTCCGTTACTGAAAGGTTAGTTTTCGGTTGCGACGGGCCCGGACAGGCTGGCTGGATCGCCGAAGGGCGCGGCAATGTCTGGCGGCCGCGCGGGCTTTTGGTGCACCAAGCGGTGCTCGGCCTGGCGGGCGGCGGCCTGGAGGTCGCGAGCGGCGCCGCCGATCTTCTCCATGGCGGCAATGGCGACGTCGGTGACCATATAGTCCGGCTTGTGGCCGAGGCCCTGTATCTTCACTAGTTCGGATCCGGCGATATCACGGGCCAGCCCCTGCGAATGAATATGTTCCCAGACGATGGCATCGCTGTCACCGGTGATGATGACAGCAGGTGCGGTGATCCTGGAATATTGCGGAGAATGCGCCTTGAGGTAAGCCAGCAGGCGGGTGCAGTCGATGGCGTTGTTGTAAAAGGCGCGCGGACGCAGCGCCAAGGTGGGGCCTGTCTTCGCGATATAGTCTTCCGGGCGCGGATTGGGACGGAAGACGTTAATCGTCGCCTGCTCCAGCCGTCGCAAACCTAGCGGCACGACAATGGCGTGGGTAAAGAGCCAGCCGAGCATGGGCATTGCAGCTAGGTGATAATACCAATCGATGCCGCCCGGCCAGGGATGAGTCGCGGGGGCGAGAAAGAGCAGGCCTTCCGTCTTGTCGGGATGGCGCACGCCGAAGGCGGCCGCGATGGCGCCGCCGAAGGAGTGGCCAACGATGATAGCCCGTTTGATTCCCCGCTTCTCCATCAGCGTTGCGATCGCGTCCGCCTGTCCGGACGGCAGGGCATTCTCGGGGCGGCCGCGTTCCGAGTAGCCATGACCCGGCCGGTCGACGAACAGCATCTCGGCACGGCCCTCTAGCGATCCCAGGAAGGCGCCGACTTGATCGAGCAGATTGCCGCCTGCTCCGTGGATAAAGACCAGCGGCGGTAGATCGGCGGTTTCGGGACGTGGAACATGGACGGCATTCAGCTGGTAACCGCCGATATCGGTAAGTTCGCCAATATTGGGATAATTGGCCTCGAACTGCCGTTCCATGTAGACGGAGTAGCCAACAGCGGCGGCAACAGAGGCAATGAAAGCGGAAGCTTCGGCAAGCATGGCAATATCTGCTGAAATCACGTAACCGAGGCTAAGATTGGGCTGCGCGCGCCGCCGTCAAGATCAGGTGCGGCTGCCGGCCAGCTTTTCGGAGAGTGTATTCATCTGCTCCTGGGCGCTTCGATTGGCAGGATAGATCGCCAGGAAACGTTCCCAGGCTTTCAGGGCCAGCGCGTCGTTGCCCGTTTCCATTAGAATGGCGGCCATGCCGGAGAGCGCGCCGAAGTGGCGGGGCTCGATGTCAAGCACGCGCTCGATGTCGGACATGGACTTGCGATAGTTGTCATTGGCGTAGTTGAGCGTCGCCCGGCGATTCCAGCTCTCTGCGTAATCCGGCTTGAGGGCGATCGCCTGATCGAGGAAGTCGAGGGCGGCGGCGGTGCGCTTCTCCTGGATCGCCTTGTCGGCCCACTGCATCAGGAGATTAACGGTCGCGCTGCCCGAGTCGTTCCACTCGGTACGGATTTCATCGGCGATACCGCTTGCTTTGTCAGGGTCGCGCTCGCGCTTCAGCTGTTCGAAGAGCTGATTCACATGCTGCTTGGGTGAGAGGTTTGCGTCCGGCTGCTCGACGATGACATCCTTGTCCGCAGCTGCGGCAGGGAAAACAGGAGCGAAAAGGGACAGCGGCAACGCCGCGCAGGTCATAGCAAAAAAACGCATGGCGGACATAGTAGCCCGCCATCGCTGAAGATCAAAGCAATTTGATTTGATTGCAGAAGCAATCCCCGGACGGCGGGCGCAGAATGCCACGAAGCCGTACAGGCGCGCTATATCAGCCCTGACGAGCCTTGTAGCGCGGATTCAGCTTGTTGATGATGTAGATGCGGCCCTTGCGGCGAACCAGGCGGTTGTCACGATGACGAGCCTTGAGCGACTTGAGCGAATTCTTGATCTTCATTGTTTTGATCCGCGATGTTTGAGGGGGAATTCACATTCGCCCGTATCTATTACATTCAAAAGCGCGCTCAGGGCGCGCTCTTCAGGTTGGGCGTGCAGATAACCCGACGGTTCCGCTGTGTCAACCACATGACGGTGTTTTTCCCGGGGCCGAAGCGGCTTTTGTCAGGGAAAAACCGGCAATTTTGCGGTCAACGTGGTGACGTGGCCCATCTTGCGGCCGGGGCGGGATTCCGTCTTGCCGTAGAGGTGGACCAGCGTGTCGGGTCGCTGCAGCCAGTCGGGCAGGGCCAGAATATCGTCACCGATCAGGTTCTGCATGACGCAGTCCGAGTGGCGGTCGGCATTGCCGAGCGGCATGCCGGCGACGGCACGGATATGCTGCTCGAATTGCGAGACAACGCAAGCGGCTTCCGTCCAGTGACCGGAGTTGTGGACACGGGGCGCCATTTCATTGGCGATCAGGCTGCCGTCCGCGAGCACGAAGAATTCGATGCCGATGACACCGACATAGCCGAGCGCCGCCAGGATCTTCTCGGCGGCTTCGCTGGCGGCGGCTGCCGTTTCCGCAGCGATGGACGCGGGTATGGTCGACGTGTGCAGGATGCCATTGCGGTGAATGTTTTCGGCTGGGTCGTAGCAGGCGACGGTGCCGTCGGCCGCGCGCGCCGCGATGATCGAGATCTCGCGCTCGAAGGCAACGAAGCTCTCGAGAATGAGCGGCACGTTGCCGAGTGCTGCAAAGGCGCCATCCGGCGCATCGGCTGCGGAGCGGAATACTCTCTGTCCCTTGCCGTCATAGCCGAGGCGGCGGGTCTTGAGAACGCCGCGTCCGCCGAAGTCCTTCAGGGCCGCTTCGAGATCGGCTTGGCTGTCGACCGCGTGGAAGCCCGCCGTCGGGATGCCGCATCCATTGATGAAGCGCTTTTCGACCAGCCGATCCTGTGCGGCCTCGAGAGCCTTCGGCGGTGGATAGACCGGGACCTTGCTTGCAAGGGTTTCGGCGGCGGTTACCGGGACATTCTCGAACTCATAGGTAACGACGTCGCAAGCCTTCGCAAGTTCGGCCAGCGCTGCAGGATCGTCGTAGGCGGCGACGATCTGTCCGTTGGCGACCTGCGCTGCTGGACAGTCGGCCTGCGGTTCCAGGACGACGGTGCGGAAGTTCAGTCGTGCAGCGGCCATGGCAAGCATGCGGCCGAGCTGGCCGCCGCCAATGATGCCGATCGTTCTTACTGTCATAGGTCGTCCATCGGATATTCGGCTACCGCGGCGCTCTGGCGCTCGCGCCATTCGTCGAGCCGGTCGGCAATCTCTTCGTCCGACAATGCCAGTACGGCTGCTGCCAGAAGAGCAGCGTTGATCGCACCCGCCTTGCCGATGGCAAGCGTGCCGACCGGGATGCCGCCCGGCATCTGGACGATGGAAAGAAGACTGTCCTGACCTGACAGTGCCTTGGATTGGACCGGGACGCCGAAAACTGGCAGCGGCGTCATGGCTGCGGCCATGCCGGGAAGGTGGGCCGCGCCGCCGGCGCCAGCAATGATCACCTTGAAGCCTTCATCGCGGGCGGACTTTGCGAAGTTCACCAGGCGATCCGGTGTGCGGTGGGCCGATATTATGCGCGCATCATAGGGAATTTCGAGCGCCTCCAGCGTGTCGGCGGCGTTCTTCATGGTCTCCCAATCGGACTGGCTTCCCATGATGATGGCAACGGATGGTCTGTCTGTCATCGTCACGGCGTTCCCTTCAGGCGATGATGTCAGGGATGATCTGGTCTTCCAGCTTGGACAGCTTGTCCTTGATGACCAATTTCTTCTTCTTCATGCGCTGGATGCGCAATGCGTCGCATCCAGTGGCAATCATGGCGTTGATGGCGGCGTCGTAATCCTCGTGCTCCTGGCGCAGTCTTGCGACCATGAGCCTGATTTCCGCCTGTTCCTGATCGGCCATTTTGCATTCCCCATAACCGTCTTCGGACATCGTCCGTTCTGCCGATAATTTCCGCAAGCTCCTATCACCAATTGGAGGTAACGGCTAGCGGCTGTTCGTCATGATTTTGCCACGTGTTCTCCTTGCTTTCACCTTCGACAAGGCTTCAAAAATATGTCACAGTCGAAGGGTTGACGCCTTGGATCTCCGGCGGTGTTGGCCGGGGAGAGGTAAGAGGAAGGAAGGGTCAAATGACTGTTCAAGCTCATCTTGAGTCACTCCAGAAAAAGCATGTTGCTCTCGAGGAGGAGTTGCATTCGCTTATGACATCCCCCTCCCGAAACGATAATGAAGTAGCTGAGTGCAAACGCAGAAAATTGCGGATCAAGGACGAGATTGAGCGCCTTAAATCATCCTTCCATTGAGTAGGATGCAATAAATCAACGAACGCGGCCCTAGGCGAGGAGGGAAAAACTCCAATTTCACCAAAAGCTTAGACCAGTTCGTGCTCGACAGGCGGTTATGGCGCCGGCTCCGACGGAAAGTCGCGAGCCGGCGTCCTTCGTTTGAGCGGTCGGGCTAGGCCCAGAACTGATCGAGCCAGAGATTGAGCCTGTCGAAGCCGCGATTGTTGACCGCATAAATGCGTCGGGTGCCTTCTGCGGTCACCGAAACCAGATTGCAGTCCAGCAGCGCCTTGAGGTGCTGGGAGACGGCGGGGCGGCTGATCGGCAACCCCTCGGCAAGTTCGCTCACGGTCTTCGGCGCGCGTCGCAACTCCTCCAGCAGGAAGCGCCGGTGAGGGTCGGCTATCGCGGTGAAGGGATCCACGTTCGACATAGCGAAAACGCTACGTCAAACGGCGCAATCGGGCAAGGAAATTGTGCGACGCAACGAAACCCAAAATTGTCAGAATCCCAAGCCTTCCTTCGCGATCAGGACGGCGGCAATGAGCGCCATGGCGTACATGAAAGGGTAGAAGATCGCGGGCTTCATCCGGCGCACGCACCAGGCGCCGGCAATCGTCGCAAGCGGCGCGAACGGCAGCAGCGTGGCCGATGTGGAGAGGTTCTGCGTGTCGAGCTGGCCGAGCGCGAAGTAGGGTATGAGCTTGACGGCGTTGAGAATTGCGAAGAAGCGGACGCTGGTTCCCGTATACTCCCGTGGCTGCATCTGCAGCGGCAAGGCATAGATCTGGAACGGTGCTCCGCCGGCATGAGCGACGAAGCTGCCATAGCCGGACAGGCTCCCCCACGTCGTCGCAAGCAGCGGCCGTTGGGCTCGAGGCGGCGTATGCTTTCCGGCTGCCGGGCCGAAGTTGTTCCAGAAGTAACGAAGGCAAAAGAGGATGGTGACCGCGCCGATGACGACGCGAAGCGCACTGCCTGGAACGAGCGCCGAAGTCGCCCAGCCGAGCCCGATGCCGAACAATGCGCCCGGCAGCATGATCTTCAGCGTTGTCCAGTCGCCGTGTCCGCGCCAGATCACGAGCGAGATCATGTCCATGAAAACGAGGATCGGGAGCAGGATCGCGGCGGCCTGAACGGGCGAGACGACGAGAGCGAGAAACGGCAATCCGATCAGCGACAAGGCATCACCCATGCCGCCTTTCGCCAATCCGACGAGGATGACAGCAGGAACGGCGGCGTAGTAAAATGACAAGTCCATCGGCATGCTTTTGAAATCCTCCACTTGCCAGTCCCGTCTAACGGAACTACTCACACGAGACGAGTGCAGATAGGCCGCAAAACGACCTGTCCTGCTGTAAATGGAAAGAGTTCATGACCGAACCGGAAAACCGCTGCCGCCTAGTTCTGATCGCGCCCGACATTGCCGATGTCGACGAGCAGGCGAAGATCGTCGGCGACGCCTTGAAGGGCGGTGATGTCGCCTCGGTGATCGTACCGCAATACAGCCTCAATGACGGCGAGTTCCAGAAGCACGCCGAGAAGCTGGTTCCCATCATTCAGGAGTCAGGTGCGGCCGCACTGCTAGCGGGCGACAGCCGCGTCGTCGGGCGCAGCAAGGCGGATGGCCTGCATCTGACCGGTCCGGCGAGCGAAATTTCCGAAGCGATCGACAAGTATGCCGACAAGCTGATCGTCGGCGGCGGCAATGCCGCTGATCGCCACCATGCGCTTGAGATCGGCGAGGAGCGACCGGACTACATCTTCTTCGGCAAGCTCGACGGCGACATCAAGCCGGAGGCGCACCCCAAGAACCTCGCGCTCGGCGAGTGGTGGGCTTCGATGATCGAGATCCCGTGCATCGTGATGGGCGGTACGGATCCAGCTTCCGCACTGGCCGTTGCCGAAACCGGCGCGGAGTTCGTCGCGCTGCGGCTGGCGGTTTTCGCGGACGCCGGGCTTGCGCCGTCCATCGTCGCCGAGATCAATGCGCTCTTGGACGAAAAAGCGCCACGGTTTGAGGATTGATATCGCGCTCATGCCGATCCTAGCCCGTCATCTGCGCCTGTCCGCTGCCTTTACTGTCGCCATTTTGGTGGGATTTACCCATGGCGCTTCGGCCCAGGTTGTCGACAATGTCGTGACACGGCCACTGGCGACCGCCCCAGAGTCGCTCAAAGCCGGGCGGCCGCAGACCGATGGCACGGGACCCTCGACGGGCGTTGGCGTTTTCGACCGCATGGGCGCGAAGTTGCCGGACCTGCCGCCGGAAAAGGATTATAAGGGCGTTGTCGATGAGGCCTACGGCGCCTATCAGCGCGGCTACTATCTGACGGCGATGGAAAAGGCTCTGGCCCGGGCACAACTCGGCGATCCGGCAGCGCAGACGCTTATGGGTGAGCTTCTGGCGGACGGGCTGGGCGTCAAACGCGACATGAAGAACGCGGCCTTCTGGTACAGCAAGGGTGCGGAAGGCGGCGACGCTGCAGCAATGTTCAAATACGCGCTGATGCTGATCGAGGGCCGGTACGTCAAGCGTGACAAGGCCAAGGCCGACGAATACATGCACAAGGCGGCCGATGGCGGAAATGCTTCGGCGCAATTCAACTGGGGCCAGATCCTCACGACCGACAATCCCGGCGACAAGGGATTGAAGCTTGCCCTGCCTTATTATGAGAAGTCTGCCGAACAGGGCATCGCCGACGCGCAGTATGCGGTGGCGGAGATTTACGCCTCGCTGCCCGACTTGCCGGAGGAAAAGAAGCAGCTGGCGCGCGAATGGATGGCACGTGCTGCGCATGCCGGCTTCGACACCGCCCAAGTCGATCTTGGCATCTGGCTGGTCAACGGTCAAAACGGCCCGCGCGATTTCGTCAAGGGTTTCCAGTGGCTGAGGCTTGCCGCCAATCGTGGCAACGTCGTTGCGCAGAACAAGCTCGCGCACCTCTATATCAACGCGCTTGGAACCAAGCCGGATCCTGTCGAGGCCGCGAAATGGTATGTCCTGTCGCGCCGCGCCGGTCTGCCCGACCCGGAACTTGAAGACTTCTATCTCGGCATTGAGGACGACCAGCAGAAGGCGGCCATCGATGCTGCCAACAAATTCCGCCGCCTTCAGTGATTTAACCCCTGAAAGGCTCTGAATGGACCGGCGGCTCGTGCCGCCGGCTTTCTGTCTCAGGCGAGATAGCCGCCGTCGATCGTCAGGCTGGCGCCGGTGATGAAGGACGCTTCTGAACTTGCGAGATAGGCCGCAAGGCTTGCAATCTCGCGGTCTTTTCCCATGCGACCGAGGGCAATCAACCCCTTCAACATCTCATTGGCATGCGGATCGGTATTCATGTCCGTCTCGGTAGGTCCGGGCTGGATCGTGTTGACGGTAATGCCGCGCGGGCCGAGATCGCGCGCGAGGCCGCGCATCATCGCAGCGACTGCGCCCTTGGTCATGCTGTAGACAGCGGATGTCGGAAAGCCGCTGCGTTCCGCGGTCACGCTGCCGATGGTGATGATCCGACCGCCTTCATGCATATGTTTCGCTGCGGCCTGCGTGCCGGCAAAGACGGCCCGCACATTGACGGCGAACATGCGGTCGAAGTCCTCCAGAGGGAAGGTTTCCAAGTTATTCAGCAACAGGATTCCTGCGTTGTTGACGAGAATGTCGATGGAGCCAAAGTGATCGGCAGCCTTGTCGATGGCTCGCTGCAGTGCTGCGGCATCCGCGCTGTCGGCTTGAATGGCAAGTGCCCTGCCGTCCTTCAACTCGATCTCAGCTTTGATTGCTTCAGCTTTCTCCTTGGAATTGGCAAAGGTGAAGGCGACTGTGGCGCCATCCATCGCCAGCCTGCGAACGATCGCCGCGCCGATGCCGCGTGAGCCGCCGGTCACGATTGCGACCTTTCCTTCAAGTGGTTTCGTCATTTTCATTTCTCCTTATTGGACTGTTTAATCTAGAATAGGGTGCGGAAAATCAGCGCTCTTCGATTGGGCTGTTATCGAAGGCTGCGGATTGCGAGACTGGCGATGGTGCGCAGGGTTTCGGGGCTTGCGCCGTTGCGGGCGCTGACTTTCATGCCGGATAGGGTGGCACCGAGAAACTGGGTGGCGGTTTCGGGATCGATTTCCGCCGATAGCTGGCCTTTCCTCTGGCCATCCTTCAGCAGCGTGAAGATTGCCTTGGCAAGCATTGCCGAGGCGCTGTCAGTCAAGGTCGCCACATCTGCGTCGGTGCGGCCAAACTCGCAAATCGCGCTGACGCCGAGGCAGCCCTTCGACGCCTCCGAGGCAGGTCGAGATGCGAAGGCGAACAGGGCAGCCTCCAGGGCATCAAGCGGTTGCGCGCCGTTTTGCATGTCCGCGATGATGCGCAGAATACTGTCGGTATTGTAACGCTTCAGAGCCTGGAGGTAGAGACTGCGCTTGTCGCCGAAGGTATCATACATGCTCTGCCGGCTGATCTTCATCGCCGCAAGCAGGGTGTCGGTGGAGCTGCCCTCATAGCCATGCTGGGAGAAGACGCCGATCGCAGCGTCGAGAGCATTGTCTTTGTCGAATTCCTTGTGCCTTGCCATGGACACGCAAATAGCAATTCCGGATCAATCTGTCCAGAAATATTTGAGTCGCATTTCTCCGTCGGCGTCGTGGTTCTACGGTCTCCTCTTGAAATTTTCCCGATTTTGTGGTCTTGAGGCCGCCAATCTTATCGAGCGCCGCCTTCTCCGGCGATCAGGGACCTTTCCCACCCTGACAGCGCATACCGTTTACCGCTCAAGGAAAAGTGCTCACATGGCTCGTTCAGCTCTCCTCAATGTCATGGTTCAGGCTGCCATCAAGGCAGGCAAGTCGCTGGGACGTGATTTCGGGGAAGTGCAGAACCTGCAGGTCTCGGTGAAAGGCCCGGGCGATTTCGTCTCGAATGCCGACCGCAAGGCCGAAAAGATCGTTAAGGACGAACTGCTGAAGGCCCGCCCGACCTATGGCTTCCTCGGCGAAGAGAGCGAGGAAATCAAGGGCACGGACGGAGCGCATCGCTGGATCGTCGATCCGCTCGACGGCACGACAAACTTCCTGCACGGCATCCCGATGTTTGCGGTATCGATCGCGCTCGAGCGCAACAATGAAATCGTGGCTGGTGTCGTCTTCAATCCTGCGACGGACGAACTCTACACCGCTGAACGCGGCGGCGGCGCCTTCCTGAACGATCGCCGTCTGCGTGTCGGCGCACGCCGCGTGCTGTCTGATTCCGTCATTGCCTGCGGCGTACCGCACCTCGGCCGCGGAAACCACGGCAAGTTCCTCGTTGAACTCCGGCACGTCATGGGCGAAGTTGCCGGGATTCGTCGCATGGGCGCGGCGTCGCTCGATCTCGCCTATGTGGCTGCCGGTCGGTTTGATGGCTATTGGGAAACTGCGTTGTCGGCCTGGGATATCGCTGCGGGCATCCTGCTCATCCGCGAAGCCGGCGGCTACGTGTCCGATTGGGAAGGCGGCTCGTCCATTCTCGAGACGGGCTCGGTGGTTGCAGGCAACGAGTATATCCAGAAGGCATTGCTTGAAGTCGCCAAGCGCCCGATCCCGGCTCGGTAAATCGCTGTTGTAAAGGCACGGTTTTCGTTCCGCGCATACTTCAATTCGGCACAATGTTGCTCTAGTCTCCGGCTGAAATGAATCCGGAGGCTGCGGAACCTATGGAAAATGTGAATGTGGCTGAGTTCGGCTCGACCGAAAAAACCACGGGTAATTACAGCTATAAACTTTCCAGTCCGATGCCGTTTCTTTGGACGATGGTGCTGTTTCTGATCATCGTCGGGTTCATCGCAGCCATTCTTTTCCGGCAGACGCAGACCGCTTTCATGCACAATCCGGGCCTTAACGGTTTGATCCTCGGCGTATTGGCGGTCGGTATCATCCTCGTCTTCAGCCATGTGCTGTCGTTGCGCCCGGAAGTACGGTGGTTCAATTCGTTCCGCGCTGCAGGCAGCGCCGACAAGGTCGGCCGCAATCCGAAGCTGCTTGCTCCGATGCGGACTCTGATCGGCAGCCGCAGCGCTTCGGCGGGAATCTCGACGGCGGCGTTTCGGTCCATTCTCGATTCCATTGCCAACCGCCTCGATGAATCGCGCGACGTGTCGCGCTACCTGATCGGCCTCCTCGTCTTTCTCGGCCTGCTTGGTACGTTCTGGGGTCTTATCGGCACGATCGGTTCGATCAGCTCGGTTATTCAGACGCTCGACGCGGGTTCGAACGGTTCGACCGATGTTCTCGGAGCGCTGAAGGAGGGGCTTTCGATGCCGCTTTCGGGCATGGGCCAGGCATTCTCGTCGTCGCTGCTTGGCTTGTCCGGCTCGCTCATCTTGGGTTTCCTTGATCTGCAGGCAGGCCGTGCTCAGAACCGCTTCTACATGGAGCTGGAGAACTGGCTTTCGTCAGTGACCGACGTCGGCTCCGATGTGGCGATCCCGACCATCAATCCCAACTCGGCGGTCTCACCGGACGACGTTCGGGCGCTCTCCGAATATATGCGCCGGATCTCAGAGGAAGGCAGCGGCGGCACCCAGAGGTCGGTTGCGGCAATGGCAAACCTTGCCGAAGGCATTCAGGGCCTAGTCAAGAACATGCGCAATGAACAGCAGATGCTTCGCGACTGGATCGAGGCGCAGCAGGACGAGACGAAGGCGATGCGGCGCACGCTCGATCGCCTGGCTGAGAGGATCGGCTCGCAGGAAAAGCACGGCTCAGGCGAACGCTCTCAACGCATGCAGCAACCCGAAAAGACCGAGGGCAAGTAAGCCATGGCTCTTGCCCGCAATCGTCGCCCCCAACGCGCGGTGGACTACTGGCCAGGTTTCGTTGATGCACTATCGACACTGCTGATCTCCATCATGTTCGTGCTGACCGTCTTCGTGGTCGGACAATATATCCTGAGCCGTGAGATTACGGGCCGGGACGAGGTGTTGAATCGGCTGAACAGCCAGATCAACGAATTGACGCAGCTTCTCGCCCTGGAGAAGGGAAGCAAGCAGGACCTCGAGGATAGCGTCGCCAATCTGCAGGCCTCCCTAGCGTCCGCCGAGAGCGAAAGATCCCGCCTGAAGTCGCTCCTTGATGCTGGGTCGGGCGGACAAAGCGCTGCGGAAGCACGTGTCGGCAACCTGACGAAGGAACTCGACGAACAGAAGCAGATGAGTGACCGGGCGATGAGCCAGGTCGAGCTTCTCAACCAGCAGATCGCCGCCTTGCGCAGCCAGATCGCCGCTGTCGAAGCTGCTCTGCAGGCTTCCGAGCAGAAGGATCAGAGTTCGCAGGCGAAGATCGCCGATCTCGGACGGCGCCTGAACGTCGCTCTTGCGCAACGCGTGCAGGAGCTCAACCGCTACCGGTCAGACTTCTTCGGGCGCCTGCGCGAGATCCTGTCCGACCGCGAGAATATCAGGATTGTCGGCGACCGCTTCGTCTTCCAGTCGGAAGTGCTGTTTCCCTCGGGCAGTGCGGATCTCAATCCGGACGGGCAGGTCGAGATGGCAAAGCTTGCGACGGCGCTCCTCGACGTTGCCAAGGAAATTCCGCCTGAGATCAACTGGGTACTGCGTGTCGATGGGCATACGGACAATGTGCCGCTCGCGGGCACCGGACGATATGTCGATAACTGGCAGCTGTCGTCCGCACGTGCGATCTCGGTCGTCAAGTTCCTGATTTCCCACGGCGTGCCGGCCGACCGTCTCGTCGCCGCCGGCTTCGGCGAGTTCCAGCCGATCGCACCAGGCGACACGCCCGAGGCGCGCGCAACCAACCGTCGTATCGAGCTCAAGCTGACCGAGAAGTAGGGTTACGCGACGCCCGACCGAACGTCGGTGAGGCGATCCATCAGGAAACAGCGCACCGCCGGGCTGTCGCTGAGGCCGATTGCCGAAAGGTAGGCGGCCTCTGCCGCCGGATAGTCTCCAACTTCCGTCAGCAAGTGCGCGCGAACGGCCCAATAGGGCTGGTAGGCTCTGATTTCCTTTGCGTCCATGGCGTCGAGAGACGCCAGCCCAGCTTTGGGTCCCTTCGTGCGACCGAGGACGGCGGCACGGCTGACGCGGGCGCCGATCGTCGGCTGCATCATCAGCAGCGCATCATACAAGACCACGAGAGCGTCCCAGTCCGTCAGGCCTGTCAGCCGGCGGGCGGCATGAACGGATTGAATGGCGGCCATGCACTGGAACGGACCGAAGCGGTTGGCGGCGCCGGCCTTGCGGAGCAGCGTGTCGGCTTCGGCGAGCATGATCGCATTCCAGCGATCCGTCGACTGCTTGTCGAGCGCGATGTACTCGCCCTCGGCATTGTGCCGCGCGGCACGTCGACCCTCGCAATAGAGCATCAGGGCAAGCAAACCGATCACCTCTGGCTCTTCGGGAAGCATTGAAAGCAGCGCCCGGCAGAGCCAGATGGCTTCGCTGGAAAGGCCACTGCGACCGCCATCGGCGCCATCGAGATTGTCCCAACCAAGCCCGTAGGCCGCGTAGATTGCGGAAAGAACGGCGGACAGACGCTCGGGCAGCGAGTGTCGATCGGGTATGGCAAACCCGATGCCGGTATCGCGAATGTTCGCCTTGGCCCGGACCAACCGCTGGCCCATGGCGGCAGGCGAAACCACGAAGGCCTGCGCGATTGCTTTTGCGTCGATGCCCAACACGACTTGCAGCATCAGCGGCGTGTGAATGCCTTTGTCGATTTGCGGATGAGTGCAGGCGAAAAGCAGCTTCAGGCGTTCGTCGGGCAACGCGTCGGTGGCCACTTCATTCATCCTCGCCTCGGCCTCCTCGAAGACCAGGACGATCGTTGGTCGCGCATTCTCGCGAACGGATCGATGGCGTGCAGCTCGCATGAGGTTGCGCCGCGCAGCGACCAGCACCCACGCCTCCGGCCTGTCGGGGATGCCGCGTTCCGGCCAGACCCGCAGAGCATCGACGAGCGCTTGTGACAACGCATCCTCGGCGGCCGGCAGATCGCGGGAGCGGGCCGCCAGGAAGGCGACCAGCTTGCCATAGGATTGACGCGCCACCCTTTCGGCGACGCGTTCGGCTTCGACCGTCATGTCCGCCTCACATCTGAAGGCGAGGGCGCACTTCGACCGAACCTTCTGCGGAGACCGGAACCCGGGTCGCCCATTCGAGCGCCGTATCGAAGTCCGGTACGTCGATCAGATAGAAGCCTCCCAACTGCTCCTTGCCCTCAGGGTATGGACCATCCTGCACGTCGTGGTCCTCGCCCTTGCGCCGCACCACCGTGCCGGTTTCGGGCGCGGTCAGGCCGGCGCCGCCGGTCATGATGCCGGCTTGGATCAGAGCCTGCGTGTAGGCGATCCAGCCGTCGCGGTAGGTGGGATCGGCGCGGCGGGAAAAATCCCGCGACGATTCGCGAACGATGAGCGCGTATTGCATGTGTATTCCTCCAGAATGGTTGTGTTGACCGGCGTGCAGGCATCTAAGAACCAAAAGCAGAATGCTGCAACGCTTGGGGGATCGGCGGTAGACCGTTCCGAGAGAATGAGACTCGGCGTTGGCTCATTTCGACATCCGGCCAAAAAAATTTCACGGCGGAAAAGTGGCGTTGTCGCCGGGCGGGGCTCCGCGTAGGCTCGTGTCGTTTGGGGGAGAATGCTTTGATTGAATGTGATGTGCTGGTCATCGGCGCAGGACTTGCCGGGCTTGTGGCGGCGGCGGAGGCAGCGGAGCGCGGACGGAAGGTCTGCATCGTCGAGCAGGAGGGCGAACAGAGCGTCGGTGGGCAGGCATTCTGGTCTCTGGGCGGGCTGTTCTTCGTCGACAGCCCTGAACAGCGGCTGCTGGGCATTCGCGACAACCTCGGCCTGGCGCGACAGGACTGGATGGGGTCCGCGTCATTCGACAGGCCGGAAGACTATTGGCCGCGTCGCTGGGCAGAGGCCTATCTGGAGTTCGCCGCAGGCGAAAAGCGTTCATGGCTTTATCAGCAGGGAATGCGCTGGTTCCCGGTGGTCGGTTGGGCCGAGCGGGGAGGCGGCTTGGCGCACGGCCACGGAAACTCCGTACCGCGCTTTCATGTGACCTGGGGAACCGGGCCGGCTGTGCTTGCCCCCTTTGTTCGCCGCGTGCGCGAAGCGGAAGCGAAGGGCCTTGTTACGCTTCTGTTCCGGCATCAGGTGGATGATCTTCTCGTTCAGGACGGCGTCGTCTGCGGCGCCCGCGGCTCGGTCCTTCAGCCCGATGCTTCCGTGCGAGGGCGGGAGACAAACCGTATGTTTTCGGCGCTCTTCGAGGTTCGGGCCGGCGCGACGATCGTCACATCAGGGGGTATCGGGGGTAATCACGACGCGGTGCGCCGGAGATGGCCGGTCGATAGGTTGGGGCGGCCCCCGGCCGAAATGGTCGCCGGCGTGCCCGCCCATGTAGACGGTCGAATGATCGAGATCGCCGAGCGTGCTGGCGGGCGGGAGATCAATTCGGATCGGATGTGGCACTACACGGAGGGCGTGAGGAATTGGGACCCGATCTGGCGCAATCACGGCATACGCATCCTGCCGGGTCCCTCCTCCTTCTGGTGCGACGCCTGGGGTAACCGCTTTACTCCGCCAGCGATGCCCGGCTTCGATACGCTGGGGACTCTGAAGGCGATCTGCGCAACCGGGCAGGACCACAGCTGGTTCATCCTGACCAAGGCAATCATCAAGAAGGAGTTTGCCCTTTCCGGTTCCGAGCAGAATCCCGATATCACGGGCAAGGATATCCGCCTGCTTCTCAAGCGGTTGGGCAAGGAGCCGCCGGGGCCGGTTCGTGCGTTCATGGACAAAGGCGAGGATTTCGTCGTTCGCGACACGCTGGAATCGCTTGTCGACGGCATGAACGGGTTGACGGGTGAAAAACGTGTGGATGCGAGCCGCCTCAGGACGCAGATCGAGGCGCGCGACAGGGAGATCGCCAATCCCTTTGCCAAGGACGCACAGGTGGTCGCCATTCGAGGGGCGCGGCGCTATCTCGGGGATCGCTTGATGCGGACGGCCAGGCCGCATGCACTGCTTGACCCCAGGGCCGGGCCGCTCATTGCCGTGCGGCTGCACATCCTGACACGCAAGTCGCTCGGTGGTCTGGAGACGGATCTATCCGCGCGCGTGATCGGCCATGGTGGCGATCCGGTTCCGGGGCTTTATGCGGCGGGTGAAGTGGCGGGTTTTGGTGGTGGAGGTATGCACGGATACAATGCGCTCGAGGGAACCTTCCTCGGCGGCTGCATCTTTTCCGCCAGGGTAGCCGGGCGGGCAGTTTAAAGGCGGCGTTTGTGGCGCCGCCTTATGTGATCAGGCCTCAGCCTTCGTCGTGTCGACGACTTCTGCGCCGGGAGAATTCTTCTTGATGGATTCGATGGCGCTGAGCGCCGATGCCTTGGCTTTATAGCCTTCGGAGCCGAACATGGCTTCGCCATTCGGAGCTTTGAAACGGAAACGGAACTCGCCAGCCTTGTCCTTGTAAACTTCGAACTTATACATCGATTTTTCTCCCGGAATCAGGATGTTGTCCTATCTGCAGGTGCAGCCTAGAACAAAAAACGCAACTATTCCATCGGGATATTTGCGCGCTTTGCAACCGACGCGACTGACGGGCCGTCAGGGACGACATACGCCCCTGATGTATAGGTCTTACGGTTTGAAGATCGAGAAGACCGACGAAAACTTGTTGATCAGGTAGGGCGCAAAGAGCACCAGGCCGGAATAGAAGAAGTTGGCGCCCTTCGTCATATCGGGGATCTCGTTGCCGCTGGCGAAGCGATGGAGGAGGCAAGGCCAAAGCCGACATAGAGCATCAGGATCGCGACGGTTCCGACAAGCGCGATAAAGCGGCTCGAGCTCGCCTTCATCATCGTGACGGTGAGAGGGACTTGCCCTGCTGCGAGCGCATTGCCGGCGGCATCAATGGCGTTTCCGGCCGTATCAGTCTTAGTCAAGGCGACTTCCTCCGACAAGGCATCGGTGAGCGACCAATCCCGGGCCTCCCGCAGCGAGCGATAGCACAGCAGCATCGATATGACGACGGCTACGGCGACGAGAACGACTAGCATCTGGGCAAAGCTTATCGAGTTCAACTGAGCCTCCCCTCAGAACGCGACGACATGGCGTTCACCCATAAATCGGGTGTAATCTTTGCGTGCATTATGTCAATATACACGCAAAGATTACACGCCGTTGCAACCGGCGGAGGCCGGGGGTCGAGGAAGAGCGTGTGGTCAGGCAATCATCTTGCAGCGGCGAGAAAGTCCCCGGCGCCGGTTTCGAACTGCAGCCTCGCAAGCTTGGCGTATATGCCGCCCTCCCTGATGAGGCTCTGATGTGTTCCCTCTTCGACAACGCGTCCCTGATCCATGACGAGGATACGGTCGGCCTTCAGCACGGTCGCGAGGCGATGGGCGATGACGAGCGTGGTGCGGCCGGTCATCAACCCGTCGAGGGCCTTCTGCACAAGCGTTTCGCTTTCGGCGTCCAGGGCCGACGTCGCTTCGTCGAGAAGCAGGACCGGTGCGTCCTTGAGGATGGCGCGGGCGATGGCGATGCGCTGGCGTTGACCGCCGGAAAGCGTGATGCCGCGCTCTCCCACCTCGGTGTCGTATCCCTTCTCCAAACGAGCGATGAATTCGTCGGCCTGTGCAGCGATCGCGGCGGCCCGCACCTCTTCGCGGCTTGCCTCGGGACGGCCGAAGGCGATGTTGTCGTGAATGGAAGCCGCAAAGATCGTGACGTCCTGGGGCACGATCGCTAGGCGCTTGCGCAGTTCGTCGGGGTCGCTGCTGCGTGCATCCACTCCGTCGATCATCACGGCGCCCTTCTGCGGGTCATAGAAGCGCAGCAGCAGCGAGAAGACGGTGCTTTTTCCGGCGCCGGAGGGGCCAACGATCGCGACGGTTTCGCCGGGAGCGACGCCGAAATTCAAGCCATGCAGCGCGGATCGCTCCGGCCGTGAGGGATAGGCGAAATGCACGTCGGTAAACTGGACACGGCCTTGCGCCGGAGCGGGCAAGGCAACGGGCGCAGCCGGTGCGGAAATCGGGGAAACCTCGTCGAGCAATTCCGTCAGCCGATCGGCCGCTCCCGCGGCCTGCGAGAGCTCGCCCCATACCTCGGAGAGTGCGCCGAGCGAGCCTGCGGCAATGACGGAGTAGAGAAGAAACTGGCCAAGAGTGCCTGGCGACAACGTGCCGGCGAGGACGTTATGGGCGCCGACCCAGAGAACGGCGACGACGCTGCCGAAGATGAGGGTAATGGCGATGCCGGTCAGCAGGGCGCGCGAGCGAATTGCGGCCCGGGCAGCGTCATAGGCGGTTTCGACGGCCATCCCGTAACGCGAGGCGGCGGCATCCTCGCCCCCGAAGGCCTGGACGGTACGGCTGGCCGCAATCGTTTCGTTGGCGAAAGCAGAGGCGTCGGCCAGCGTATCCTGAGCCGAGCGCGAGCGCTTCCGGACGGAGCGGCCGAAGCCGACCAACGGAAAGACGATCAACGGGATCGCACCGATCACCAGGCTGGACAGCTTTGGCGACGTCACGATCATCATGCCCATCGCGCCGAGACAGAGAATGAGGTTGCGCAGGGCGACGGAGGCCGTCGCGCCGACAGCCGACTTGATCTGCGTCGTGTCCGCCGTCAGGCGCGAGACGATCTCGCCGGACTGGTTGACGTCGAAGAACGAGGGAGACAGGCGCGTGACGTGATTGAAAACATCGCGGCGCAAATCGGATACCACACGCTCACCAAGGGTGATGACGAAGTAGTAGCGAAGGGCGCTCGCGATGGCGAGCACGATCGCCATGATCATCAGCATCAGGAAATAGCTGTTGATGAAACTGCCGTCGGCCTGTGTGAAGCCATGGTCGATCATGCGGCGGACGGCGAGCGGCAGAGCAAGCGAAGTGACAGCGGCAAGTGCCAGGGCGGCAAGCGCCCCTGTGACCATGCCGCGATAGTGCATCACATAGGGTGTCAACCTGCCGAGCGGCTTCAGCGAACGAGACTTCTTTTCCTCGGGTTGCCCTGCGTATGCCAATTCGTCTCCGATCGCCTTCGACACCGCTCATCCGCGGCTGATGGCTCTTGTTATCCTGCCGGCCTTCATGTATAGGCAGCCCATCCTAATGGGAAGCCGTAGCCTTTTGCGTCTGCGGCTTCATTTATTCAATCGGTCCTCTTGTCGCAACGAATATGCGTCAAATTGGACGTTGCATGGCAGGAAGATTGTTATGAAGGCAGATATCCATCCCGACTACCACACGATCAAGGTAGTCATGACCGACGGCACCGAATACGAAACCCGCTCGACCTGGGGTTCTGAAGGCGCAGTCATGAACCTCGAAATCGACTCCAAGTCGCATCCGGCATGGACTGGTGGCAACCAGCAACTCATGGACCGCGGCGGTCGCGTTTCCAAGTTCAACAAGCGTTTCGGCGGCCTCGGCCTCTAGTCGCTGTCGCTTGGCAGAGTTTGAAAGAGCCCCGCTTCGGCGGGGCTTTTTTGTGGAATTGCTCAGGAAATAGCACCAAGCCGATTTCCAGCATCCACCACGGCAGCTTTGCGCCGTGAGTGGACTTCGACACGCTCGTGACGGGCGACCGACTTGTGGCCGGAGAACGAACCCGCTGCGCGTTTCTGGCATGGGAAAAGCGATAGCAGACATTCAACGATCCGGATTGAGGTCTCGAGCTGACCTGCTTCGTTATTGCCGCCGCTCGGCAGGAACGTCGCGAGAGGGTGGAAAGCGGTCATTTGCCTAGTCTTCAGGAAAGATGGCGTTACGACCGGAACCGGTCGTTTGATGTTCTGCCTCTTGCAGCAGGCCCTCGAGACGGGTCGCCCATTCCTTGTTGCTATCTCTGAACGGACCAAGCGCATCGCCGGCAGGCTCCGGGAGATCGCCTACAGCGGCGGAGAAACGGCGAGCCTCCTGACTATGTCCCAACGCCGTGTGGCAGCACGCCTGAATGCGGAGCAGCGCCGGCCAGTCAGGCCGCGCCTTTAGCGCCATTCGTCCCGTGTCAAGTGCGCCCTCGACGTCGCCCGAAAAGAACAGCGCAAGCATCAAGAAACTGAACCAGGCCGCATTCTGCGGATCATGGGGGTTGAGTTCGAGGCCCCGAGCCAGTGGCTTTCGCGCGCCGGCCGCATCGCCCACGAAAAGGCGGGCCATGCCGAGGACGAGATACCCCAAGGCGAAGCTAGGACCGAGTTCGATGGACCGCTCGGCTGCGAGGATCGCCTGGTCAGCCCTGCCTGTGTAGGCCGACACAATCGCCAGCGCATAGTGCGCATACGGATTTCGGGCGTCGAGATATATCGCCCGCAAGGCCGCATCGAGACCTTCCTTCCCGTCCGCGGCGGGATTTTCTGTCCAGCCATAGGCGATGAGGCCTGCGTTGACCCGTGCCCGCCAGATCTGCGCCTCTGGAAGCATGGGATCGAGCTCCGCGGCCTCCCGGAAGAATCTCCTTGCGAGAAGATGGGTTGGCTGCGTTACCTTGTGAAAATTGAATGTACCTTGCCGTACAAGGTCCCATGCGGTCACGTTGCCGGTGTGCGGAGCAACCTGAAGTCCATGCCGCAACAGCAGTTCCGGCTCGACCGCCGCTGCAATCCGCTCGGCGATGGCGTCCTGCACTGCAAATACCTCGGCCACCTGAAGATCGTAATGTTCGGACCAGACAGTGACATCCTTCATTGCGTCGGCAAGGTAAACCGATATCCGCATCCGATCGCAGGTATGCCGGATGGCTCCATCCACCAGAAAATCAACGCCAAGTTCGTGCGCGATAGACTTCGGATCCCTCGGGCCATTCCTCATTGCGAAACTCGCCCCACGCGACGCGACGCGGAACCATCGGAACCGGGCGAGCGCCACGATCAGGTCGTCGGCGATACCGTCGGCCAGATATTGTCTCTCGGCATCTCCGCCAAGATCCTCGAAAGGCAGTACTGCGATCGCGGGGCTGGATCTCGCCTCCGCATGCCCTTCGCTACCGGGTCCGTCGGTCCGGCTCTCCACCGGACCGGAAAATCTGTATCCCACCCGTGGGACCGTAACGATCCAGTCGCCGCCGTCTGATGCCGGGCCGAGCAGCTTGCGGAGGGCAGCAATCTGAACGGAAAGATTACTCTCCTCGACGGCGAGGCCCGGCCAAACAGCATCCATCAGCGCCGACTTGGCGACGATGCGCCCATCTGCCGCGAGCAGAACGGCAAGCAGCGAAGCGCCGCGGGCGCCGATGGCGACAGGCCTGTTATCACGGAGAAGGCATCCGTTCTCGGTAATGAACTCGAAGGGGCCGAATACAAGGTGCTGGGTGTTCATGACTTGGGAATGATACGCCCGATTTCGCAGTTTTCGGAATTTTTCGGCCTTCGTTCAGGACTTGCGCCGGCTCCGCGCGCAGATTCAGCTCCATGCAGCAGTTGAAGTGGTGGGAACGATGGAGAACGAAACAATGCAAGCGAAGAATGCTCATGCATCAACCGCGAAAATCGTACGCGGCAGTGACAGCTATGTCGCCGAGCAGGGATCTGTCTATCGCTCGGGAGTCTCGGCGGAGAGCGTCGGATCCAGCATGCTGTGGCTCGGGATGATCTCGCTACCCGCAGGACGACGAACCAGCGCCCATCGCCATCAGGGACACGAGACGGCCCTGCTTATGACCGCGGGCAAAGAGATCGAGATTTGGTCGGGGGCCGAGCTTGAACGATGCGAAAAGGTCCTCCCCGGCGACTACCTGTTCATTCCGGCCGGCGTTCCGCATCTTGCCGTGAACCGCAGCACGGAAAACGCCGAGTTCCTCGCTGCCCGCAACGACCCCGCAGCGAACGAGAGTGTCGTGCTGATGCCGGAACTTGACGACATCGTACCCTAATCAGGCTCAGAGGTGCGCTATGGCGATCATCGAACAACGTCTGGCCGCTATGGGTCTGGAACTGCCCGAGCCTCTGAAAGTTCGCGAGGGGCTGCGTATGCCTTTCGCCTGGGTCCGGGTGCGCGGCAACCGCGCCGACATATCGGGTCACGTCGCGTGCAGCCGGGATGGGACATTGGCGAAACCCCTCGGCAAGGTCGGGACCGAGGTTTCGCCTGAGCAGGGTTACGCGTCAGCGCGGCTCGTTGCCCTGGCTCATCTCGCGAGCCTCAAGCGGGCAGTCGGAAACCTCGATCGGGTTACGGCGTGGCTGCGCGTCTTCGCCATGGTGAATGTTGCTCCGGGTTTCAATGAGACCCCGCTGGTCACAAACGGTTATTCCGATTTGATACTGGAGCTGTACGGCCCTGACGTTGGCGCCCACGCCCGCTCGTCCATCGGCATGGCCATCCCTTTGAATGCGCCTGTAAACTGCGAAGCGGAAGTGGAAATTGACGGGTGACCCCTTAGGGTCGGTTCACGACCTTTGCGGGGTGCGGCGCGAATGACGTTCATGGCGCAACCGCGACCTCCAGCTGTCGTCGCCGCCAACGTCTGCTTTTCGGACGGGGCAAAGCTGTTCTCCACGACCGATATGGTTTAGTGTTTCGGGTGCCGTCAGGCATACGAAAGCCTCCCATGCAGGAACCCGCGGGTCCGCAAGGGCCGGAAGGAGGCAGGAGGTGTCCCTCCTTGCGTCAACGCATTTGCTGCCTCGCCACTACGTTGAGTCGCGTGGTTGTTGTGCGCACAAAGAAAAACCGGCTGCGCGGGACGCCGCCGGTTTCGTGAATTCAGGTTGCGGCAGTTCAGTTGTTGCCGAAGGCCGTCTGCAGCAGGCTCAGCTGAGCCTGTACGCTGTTCTGGTTGTCGGGAACGATCGGGGCTTCCGCCGGACGGTAGATTTCGCGATCGAGCAGGGCGACACGATTCTGCAGGCGCAACGAGCGTTCGATCAGGTCGCGGAAGGATTCCGGCAGATCGCCCCAGCCCGGCGCATTGCGGTCGACGTTGAAGCCGTCGAGGCGAACCTTGTTCTTCTCGGCCAGAACCTGATCGCGCGACATCTCGCCATTGTTGACGGCGCGCTGCAGCAGTAGCCAGGAGGCCATCTGCATCAGGCGGGTGGTCAGGCGCATCGATTCAGCGGCATAGAGGACGGATGCCATGCGCGGCAGAACCTTGGAGGCAGCGCGGCCCTGGCCATCGAGATAGGCGGCGGTTTCTTCAACCAGCGACATGCCTTCCGAATATAGTGTCTTGAACTGCGAGGATGCGGCAGCGCGACCTGCAAAACTGATCGTGTTCAATCCAAGCTCTGACATTTAAACAGTCCCTGTTGCACGCATCTACTTATGGTCAGGTAACGCCAGTCGAAGGGAAAAAGTTTCCTCGGCCAGTCTTTATGCGTTTAAGATGGTAGCTTTAGCCGAATTGCGCAAGGCGTTTCTTAAGAAAGGGTTAACTTCCACAGTTTCATGGAAATGGTCCCCAGCGCAATAAAAAAAGAAGAGCCGCAAAAGCGGCTCTCAAGGTAAAACAGGGAGAAAAATCAGACCAATTCACCGCATGGAAAACTGTCTGAGATCCAGAGAAGAACTGGATGAGTACAGTAATACCTTATAAAGCTTAATGGCCGCTTAAACCTGTCTCGGATTAACACTCTTCGGTCGTTAGCTTTCTGCAATAGTCAGCCGACGAATTACGAGCGGAAGAGGCTCTCCGCCGCTGATCTTGTCGATGTCTTGCTGGCAGCTTCCGCCTCGAGTCTTACGATTTCCGCCTTGAGCAGCTCCACGCGCGCTCTCAACTCGTCGACCGATAGGGTGGAGAGGTCGGCCCCGATCTCGTGGGCAACCTTCTTCTGCGGCCGGTCATCGTCGATGAAGCTCATATGCTATCCTCCCTTGTATGCCTCAGCTATATTTTAGGGCAGGATCGCCGGTTTCGGGAGTCTTGCCGGTTCCGCGGTCGGCAAGCGACATGCTTTCGGGCGTCAGCGTCTGCGATGTAGCCGTCGGAATGGTGGTAAAGGCGTCGCGATCGCCGGCGGGAACGGCGGCGCGCATGCGGCTGCGGATGATGGCATAGGCGGTGATCAACACATGGGCGATTGCCGTCACCAGGAAGAGGGCGTGCGGATTGATCATCGACATGACGGGGCCGCCGATGGTCGGGCCGATGATGGTGCCGATGCCGTAGAGGAGCAACAAGCCGCCCGAAACCTTTACGAAATCCTCTGCCGAGGCAAAGTCGTTGGCGTGCGCAACCGCGATCGGATAGAGGGTGTTGGCAACGGCGCCGTAAAGGACGACGAGGCCGATGATGAAGGCCGGTGACGATGGTTGCAGGATGGCGATCAACAGGCCGGCGAAGGCCGCGATGGCCGACATGGCTGCCAGCACATAGCGCCGGTCGATGCGGTCGGAAAGCCGCCCTGCCGGCAGCTGCATCACGGCGCCCGCGAAGATGGTGGAGCTCATCATGATGGCGATGCTGGTGTCGGACAGGCCGGAGCCTGCGCCGAAGACAGCGCCCAGCGTTCCGTATGCGCCGTTGGCGATGCCGACGAGGAGAATGCCAAGGCAGGAGACCGGGGAGTTGCGGTAAAGGGCCGGAAGATCCAGCTTCACGGCCTTCAGCGGCTGCGGCGAGGCTGCGGTCGAGAGCGTCGTCGGCAGCATCGCGATGCAGTAGAAGATGCCGCAGACCATGAACAGGACAGGCGTGCGAACATCCTCGAGCGGGATCATCATCTGACCCGCCACGACGCCGAAGAGCGTGATGGCGATATACAGCGAGAAGATTGCGCCGCGGCTCTCGTTTGTGGCGCGCTCGTTCAGCCAGCTCTCGATGATCATCGAGGTGCCGGCGGTCGCAAAACCGGTGACGGCGCGCAGCAGCACCCACCAGACGGGGTGGATGATAATGCCGCTGACCAGGGCGATGATCGCGATAATCGCAATGAAGCCGGAGAAGGCACGGACATGGCCAACGCGGCGCACCAATTTCGGCGCGACGAGGCAACCGATGACGAAGCCGGCAGCCCAGGACGTGCCGAGCAGGCCGAGCGTGGTTGTCGCGTAGCCTTCCAGGTTGCCGCGAACCGGAAGCAGGATGCCCTGCAACCCATTGCCCATGAAGAGAAACAGCGTCCCGAAGAGAAGCGAGGCGACGGACAGCAGATTTCTTTTCATATAGCCAGACTCTATGCGTTGATTGCAAAGACAGATGGCAACACGGAGTGTCGCCCAGCCTCGAGATGATTGATTGTGCCCCCAAATGCCTTTACGGCATGAATAAATGCAGTCGTGACGTGAAAAAATGTCCGTCCTGTGACATTCAGAAGAGATGGAAAAATAAAGACATGACGAAGCTGATCGCTCTGCTGCTCATCTTGGCGATGGCGATTCAGCTGATCAAGCCGCTGGGCGTTCCGGGGCTGCGGCGGCGCATGGATTTCTGGAAGATCGCCCTGATCGCGTTTGGGGTCTGGGCGGTGGCGCTGCTTGGCCGCGATCTGTTCGTTTAGTACGTGATTTCGCCGCGCATGACCGGCGCGCAGCTGCCCGAGATCGTCACATCGGAAACGATGCCGTCCTTCTTGACGGCTTCGATGCCGATGATGCTGCGGCGTCCCATCTCGACGCCTTGCTCGATGGTGAGCGAAACGTTCATGTCCGCATCCGGCTCCAGCGAAACGAGGTAGGCGCCGAGGGCTGCCGAGGCGCTGCCGGTCGCCGGATCCTCCGGAACGTTGTCGAGCGGCGCGAACATCCGGGCGCGGATCGTCCACGGCTCTTCCTGGGAGCGCACATAGACGAACAGCGAGAAATCGTGATTGCCTTCGGCAGTCGGGCCGGCGGCATCCTGGAAATAGGTGAGGTTCGGGCGGGCGCGACCGAGGGCGGCAAGGTCTGCCAGTTCCGCGACGGCGAAACTCAGTCCAACGGAGGCGACAACCGGTCGGTGCTTCGCCACCCGGATTTCCTGCGGCTCGATCACTATACAGCGCGCAACGGTTTCCTCGGATATCGTGTTGCCGATGGTGAGCGGCTTCGGCGCACGAATCGATGCCGACAGCACCTCACCGTCGTCACGCTTCAGGTTGACCTCGACGAGACCCGCCTTCTCTTCGAAGCGCAGGCTGTCGCCGACCGGCCGTCCGAAGACCTCGCGCTGTTGGCCGAGCACATAAGCCGTCCCGACGTTCGGATGCCCCGCAAAGGGAACCTCCATGGTGGGTGTGAAGATGCGGACACGGGCGGTATTTACCGGATCTTCTGGCGGCAGCACGAAGGTGACTTCCGAATAGCCGAACTCGGCGGCAATATTCTGCATGTCTGCGTCCGTCAGGCCACGCGCGTCCGTCATCACGGCGAGCGGGTTGCCTTCGAAGCGAGTAGAGGTGAAGACATCGACTGTCGTGAAGGCAACGGTTCTCATGGCGGCTCCGAGAGGGCTGATACCACGATCTCTACCGGCGATCCGCCGGCTGCAGAAGCCGGAAAGTTGTCGCCCTTACAATGCAGAAACCGGCCGTCTGCGACGACCGGTTTTGCTTTTCTTGTCGATCAGAAGATGGCTTAGGCCGCCTTCTCCAGATCCTTCTTCCAGCTGCCCTTGGCGGCGAGGCTGTTCATTTCGGCGCGGTGGGCAAAGGCACGCTGGCCGGCGGCAATGTTTTCCTGCTTGCCGCCCCAAGCCTTCAGTGCCGTATCCTGCAGTGCGCGGCCGTAGGAGAAGGTCACAGTCCACGGCAGGTCATAACCGGAGTTGATCGCGGAAAGATGCGCCGACGCTTCTTCGGTGGACTGGCCACCCGAGAGGAAGGCAATGCCGGGAACGGCCGACGGAACGGTGCGCTTCAGCACCTCGACCGTGCGCTCGGCGACCTCGGCGACGGAAGCCTTGCGGGCGTTCTTGCCGTCGATGACCATGTTCGGCTTGAGGATCATGCCTTCGAGGCTGACGCGGGCGTCTGCCAATTCCTTGAAGACGGTGCGCAGCGTCCATTCGGTGACCTCGGCGCAGCGATCGATGTTGTGGTCGCCTGGCTTGCCGTCCATCAGGCATTCCGGTTCGACGATCGGCACGATGTTGGCCTGCTGGCACAGCGCGGCATAGCGGGCGAGGGCGTGGGCGTTGGCTTTCATGGAGCCCCAGGTGGGCAGCGTGGAGGAGATTGCGATAACGCCGCGCCACTTGGCGAAGCGGGCGCCGGCTTCATAATACTTCGCAAGACGGTCTGCGAGGCCGTCGAGGCCTTCGGTGATGGTTTCGCCGGGATAGGCTGCCATCGGCTTTGCGCCGATATCGACCTTGATGCCCGGGATGCTGTCGGCCGCACGGATGACGTCGACAAGGGGCGTGCCGTCTGCTGCCTTCTGGTGGAGGGTCTCTTCGTAGAGGATCACGCCGGAGATATACTGACGCATCGCGTCTTCGGTGCGGAACAGCATTTCGCGGTAGTCGCGACGGCTCGTTTCCGTCGATTCAAGTCCGATCGTGTCGAACCGCTTCCCGATTGTGGCTGTCGATTCATCTGCTGCAAGCAGCCCGCGGCCACCAGCCACCATACGCACGGCAATGTCTTCCAAACGTTCGCTCATATCGTTTCTCTCCACAGCAAAAAAATCGTCAACCAGTAGATATAGGTCGCGGATAACAGAAGTTTATGGGTGGGAAAACGGCAGCAAAATTGTCTGAAACGTTTGAATTTTTTTTAATCGTTTGAAAGTTTGGGCTTTTGTACTCCAAATGAGCAAAAGACCGCGGAGCTTTCGCGCCGCGGTCTATCTACATGTAAAATTTGTTAAATTCGTTCGCTTGAATTATTTGTGCTTGTTGAGCACAGCGACACCGGGGAGCACTTTGCCTTCCATCCACTCAAGGAAGGCGCCGCCGGCCGTCGACACATAGCTGAAATCGTCGGCCACGCCGGCGTGGTTCAACGCCGAGACCGTATCGCCACCGCCGGCCACCGAGGTGAGCTTGCCGGCCTTCGTGCGCTCGGCCGCAAATTTCGCTGCCGCGACGGTTGCCTTGTCGAAAGGCTCGATCTCGAACGCGCCGAGCGGGCCATTCCAGACCAGCGTATTGGCGCGCTCGATCCATGCCTTGATCGCCTCGACCGACTTCGGGCCGACGTCCAGCACCATAGCGTCATTGGGGATCGCGTCGATTGCGACCGTTTCGTTGGCGGCGTTTGCCTTGAATTCGCGGGCAACGACGCCGTCTTCCGGCAGAATGATGGCGCAGCCGGCCGTGGCCGCTTCGATCATGATCTGCTTGGCGGTGTCTGCAAGATCGTGCTCGCAGAGCGACTTGCCGACATTCGTGCCGCGGGCGGCAATGAAGGTGTTTGCCATGCCGCCGCCGATCACCAGCGCATCGACTTTCTTCACAAGGTTCATCAAGAGGTCGATCTTGGTCGAAACCTTGGCGCCGCCGACGATGGCGACGACAGGACGGGCCGGGTTGCCGAGACCACTCTCAAGGGCCTCAAGCTCGGCCTGCATGGTGCGGCCCGCATGGGCGGGAAGATGATGGGCGAGGCCTTCCGTCGAGGCATGTGCGCGGTGGGCAGCAGAGAAGGCGTCGTTGACGTAGATGTCGCCGTTCGCCGCAAGCGCCTTGACGAAATCGGGGTCGTTCTTCTCTTCGCCCTTGTGGAAGCGGGTGTTTTCCATGAGCAGGATGTCACCGTTCTTCATCGCACCAACTGCCTCCGCTGCTGCTGCGCCGATGCAGTCGCCGGCGGTTGCCACGGAGTGGTCCAGCACCTCCTCGACGGACGGAGCGATCAGCGACAGCGAAAGGTCCTGCGACGGGCCATCCTTAGGGCGGCCGAAGTGCGCCAGCAGGATGACCTTGGCACCTTTGTTGGAGAGCTCCAGGATCGTCGGGGCAACACGCTCGATGCGTGTGGTGTCGGTTACTTTGCCGTCTTTGACCGGAACATTGAGGTCAACGCGAACGAGGACGCGCTTGCCGGCAACATCGTTGAGGTCGTCGAGGGTCTTGAAGGAAGGCATGGAAAAATCCGTTCGTTATTGCCCAAAAGATGCGGCGACCATAGCAAGGATGATCGCAGACGCAAGGCGCTCATTGCGGGTTTTGATCGCCCTTGGCTGATGCCGCCGCAGCCGCTGCTTCCCGGCTTCTGCGACCTTTGATGCGGTCGCGGATGCGATCGATGATGTCGTGCAAATTGAGGAAGATCGGCAGGGTGGTGGCGGGCTCTACAGCCTCCAGCGACATGCCGACCGAGGTGATGTGGTCCTGATCATCGAGATCGCGGACGATGAGAATGATCGAGCCGAGACGGACCCGGTCCGCATAATCCGCCTTGCCGCCCAGACGATGCTTCATCAGTTCGGCGATCGTCAGCCCTTTCTCGGATTCGTTCAGCAGGCCGGGGCCATAGGCGGCGTCGAGATCGGCCGCTGGCCGGGCGGGCGACAGCGCGAATGCGCCGAAGAAATCGGCGTCATCCTCTTCCACCGGCGCGCGGCTGGCAAAGAGCTTGTCGAGCAGCCGCGAGTAGGACGGCACGACGAACAGATAGACGAGGTCGTTCTCGCGTAGCCGGCCCGCATATTGATAACGCATCGACTTGCCGTCGCGGATGACGAGCGACGGCGTCGCCCAGCGCGGGATGCGTTCGCCGCGAAGCACCGGGCTGTCCTTGATAACGCGGTAGGAGAGGAGCTCGTGGTTTGCCGCACCCGGCAGATCGACTTCGACCTTGTCGACGGCACCCATGCGCGGCGGGATGATGAGCCCCAGCTTCTTGGCGACCGGCTTGATCGTCCAGCCCTGTACGAGAAGCGAGACGAGCACGATGATGAAGGCGGTGTTGAAATAGATCTGGCTGTTCTCCAAGCCGCCGAGAATGGGCATGATGGCGAGCAGGATCGAAACGGCGCCGCGCAAGCCGACCCACGCGACAAAGCCGATCTCCCGCTGCGTATAGTCGAAGGGGAGCAACGAGAGCCAGATGGCGAGCGGGCGCGCGATGAAGATCAGGAACAGGGCGAGCAGCACGGCGGGAACGGCAATCGCCGGAAACTGCGACGGCATCGCAAGCAGTCCCAAGACCAGGAACATAATGATCTGGGCAAGCCAGGTCATGCCGCTCTGGAAGCGCTTGATAGAGGCATGGCCTTGCAGCTTGCGATTGCCCGCGTAGATGCCGGCGACATAGACGGCAAGGAAGCCGCTGCCGCCGACCGCGCCCGTCGCCGAAAAGACCAGCAGCGCCAGGGCCAGCACGAATATCGGGGTCAGGCCGCGATCGGTTTCCAGCTGGCTGACGATCAGCGAGATCATCATGCCGCCGAGCAGACCGAGGATGACGCCGAGGCCCATCTCCTGCACGAACATGGCGAGCATACCGATGTTGATGCCGTGATAGCGCTCGCCGCTGGCAAGGATCTCTACGAGGGCGATGGTCAGGAAGATCGCCATCGGGTCGTTGGTTCCCGATTCAACCTCCAGTGTCGAGCGCACCTTGTCACGAATATTGATGCCGCCGATGCGCAGCAGGAAGAAGACGGCGGCAGCGTCGGTGGAGGAGACGATCGAGCCGAGCAGCAGGCCTTCCAGCCACGTGAAGTTCAGCAGCCACATGGCGGCAACACCAATGAGTGCCGCTGTTATCAGAACGCCGACCGAGGCGAGCGTCAGAGAGGGTATCGCCGCAAGCTTGAAGGCTTGGACCGGCGTTCCGAAACCGGAGTCGAACAGGATGACGGCAAGCGCGATGGAGCCGAGGAAGTAGGCCAGATAATTGTTGCTGAACTGGATCCCGAGGCCATCAGATCCAGCAAGCAGGCCGATCGCGAGGAAGAGCAGGAGGAGGGGGGCGCCGAAGCGGAAGGCGAGCAGGCTGGAGAATGCGGCGAGAAGCACGAGCGTCGTCGATACCAGTACGACGATATAAAACGCTTCCATGCCTGTCCCCTTACCCGCAATTCAATGCAGACCGCCCCCGGTCCCGCAGTCCATCCAATCGCCCTTTCGTGGTCACTCAAGCCCGCTATGAGTAAACGGCAAAACAAACAGGATGGGTAGGCCTTGCGGTCGACCCCGTGCTGTTTTGCGGCTTCATGCTGCTGTTTTGGCGTGCCTGACGGCAAAACCGGGTGAGTGCTCACGAAGGAGCATGAATCGAGTGTATGAGCAAATCGGGCGATAGGAGGGCAGAAGTTGCGCTCTCGCGCGTTTCCTCTCAATCAATGAGCGGTCATGGAGAAGCGCACCGTCGGCTTCTTGCCCGATCGCGCTGCTCAGGCGTCTTCGTCCTCATCGTCCTCGTCATCGACGATGTCGGAAATCGGGATCAGAAAGACGACAAATTCATCGTCAATCGTTCGCTCCGGATCATCGTCGAACTCATAGGCGTGCTCGACTTCGCTTGCCTCTTCGGCGGTCGCCTTGCGCAGCTTGAGTTCCGTGACGCCGTCCCAGACCGGCTTGCCCTGCGATTGCAGAACCGTCAGATCCTCGCGGAAATCCTCGGCCTCGAAGAAATTCTCGGCATCATCGGCATTCTCGGAGCGAAAGCTTGCGATCGCCTGTCCGCCGATCTCGATCGTAAAGTAGTCCATCAAAATTCTCTTTCGCTTCTGTGCCGTCCAGCTTCGATGGACAGTACGGTGATCGGCTGCGGCGCGCCAGTCTAATCGTTCGGGCAAACGGACTATCGAGGTCCCATGACGCGTGTGGACGCCATTAACGGCTGCCCTTCGGCGATCTGCTTCGAGTTGCGCCCGCCAACAAGGCTGAGACTCAGCACGCTCGCAATCATGAGCAGAACGATGATTGTCATGAGAATTCTCATGGATGAGTCCGCCAGCCAACATCCGGCATTATCTTGTCTCTATGACGCTAGTCAGTTTGGCTTCAAAAGAAAAGCGGCCCGGTCGCCCGAGCCGCTTTCGACGATTCATGTCGGGACGCTCTTAGATGAGCTTTGCGAAAGCGACAGCCGTATCAGACATGCGGCTGGAGAAGCCCCACTCGTTGTCGTACCAGGACAGGACGCGCACGAAGTTGCCTTCCATGACCTTCGTCTGATCCGTTGCGAAGATCGAGGAGTGGCTGTCGTGGTTGAAGTCACGGGAAACGAGCGGCTCGTCAGTGTAGCCGAGGATGCCCTTCAGCTTGCCGTTTGCGGCAGCCTTGATCGCTTCGTTGATTTCGCCGACGGTCGTGGCCTTCTTGGCAACGAATTTGAAGTCGACGACCGAGACGTTCGGGGTCGGAACGCGGATCGACGTACCGTCAAGCTTGCCCTTCAGATGCGGAAGGACGAGGCCAACGGCCTTGGCGGCGCCCGTCGACGTCGGGATCATGGACAGGGCTGCGGCGCGGGCACGGTACAGGTCCTTGTGCATGGTGTCGAGGGTCGGCTGGTCGCCGGTGTAGGAGTGGATGGTGGTCATGAAGCCGTGGTCGATGCCGACCGCGTCATCGAGAACCTTCACAACAGGCACGAGGCAGTTCGTCGTGCAGGATGCGTTGGAGATGACTAGATGCTCCTTGGTGAGCTGGTCATGGTTGACGCCGAAAACGACGGTCAGGTCGGCGCCGTCGGCAGGAGCCGAAACGATGACGCGCTTTGCGCCGGCCGTCAGATGCGCGGCAGCCTTGTCGCGGGCGGTGAAGATGCCGGTGCATTCCATCGCGATGTCGACGCCGAGTTCCTTGTGCGGCAGCGTTGCCGGGTCCTTGATCGCGGTCACCTTGATCGGCTTGCCGCCGCCAACAGTGATCGTGTCGCCCTCGACCTTCACCTCGGCCGGGAACTTGCCGTGGATGGAGTCGTAGCGCAGCAGATGGGCGTTGGTCTCGACCGGGCCGAGGTCGTTGATGGCAACGACTTCAATGTCGGTGCGGCCGGATTCGACGATAGCGCGGAGAACGTTACGGCCGATGCGGCCGAAGCCGTTGATGGCAACCTTTACAGTCATGTGCATTCACTCCCTAGAGATGGGGCTTGCGGATTGAGTTGGAGAGCGCCGAAGCGCTCTCTTAGAGGTTTGCTTCTGCGGCAGCGACCACGGCGTCCGCGGTGATGCCGAAATGCTCGAATACCTTCTTTGCCGGACCGGACGCGCCGAAGCCCTTCATGCCGACGAACGTGCCTTCCGGACCGATGAAGGCATCCCAGCCTTCGCGGACGGCGGCTTCCACGGCGATCTTGACTGGCGAGTTGCCGATGACTTCCTTGCGGTATGCTTCCGGCTGCTCAAAGAACAGTTCGGTGCAGGGAACGGAAACGACACGGACGCTGACGCCCTTGGCTTCGAGCGTTGCACGGGCGGCAACGGCGAGCTCGACTTCAGAGCCGGAAGCGAAGATCGTCACCTTGGCGTCGGCTTTGCCGGCGAGCGTGTAGGCGCCGAGTTCGCAAAGGTTCTTTTCGCTGTACTCGGTACGCACTGGCGTCAGGTTCTGGCGGGTCAGCGCGAGCGCGGACGGGTGTGTCTTCGACTTGACGGCGATCTGCCAGCATTCGGCAGTTTCAGTCGGGTCTGCCGGGCGGAAGACCCGTAGATTCGGAACGGCGCGCAGGCCGGCGATCTGCTCGACCGGCTGGTGCGTCGGGCCGTCTTCACCGACGCCGATCGAGTCGTGCGTTAGGACGTGGACAACGCGGATGCCCATGAGGGCGGCCAGGCGGATCGGCGGTCGGCAATAGTCCGAGAAGATCAGGAAGCCGCCGCCGTAGGGGATAAGGCCGCCGTGCAGCGCGACACCATTCATGGCCGAAGCCATGCCGTGCTCGCGGATTCCCCAGTGCATGTAGCGCCCGGCGAAATCGGTCGGCGTGATCGAATGCATCTGGCTGGTCTTGGTATTGTTCGACGGCGTCAGGTCGGCGGAGCCGCCCAGCGTTTCCGGCAGGAAGCCGTTGATGACCTCAAGCGCGTCTTCCGATGCCTTGCGGGTGGCAATCGTCGGCTTGGTTTCGATCAGCTTCTTCTTGTAGGCGCTGATCGCGGCGTCGAAGCCTTCCGGCAGGTCGCCGGCGAAGCGGCGGGTGAACTCAGCCTTGTGCGCGGACTTGGCGAGGCCGTCTTCCCAGGTCTTGACTGTTTCGACCGAGCGGCTGCCGGCTGCGCGCCATGCGTCGAGAACGTCGGAAGGAACGACGAAGGGTTCGTATTCCCAGTTCAGCGCCTTGCGGGTCGCCGCGATTTCATCGGCGCCGAGCGGGTTGCCGTGAACCTTATGAGTGCCCTGTTTGTTCGGAGCGCCGAAGCCGATGATCGTCTTGCAGGCGATGAAGGTCGGACGGTCGGACTTGTGAGCGGCTTCGATGGCGGCGGCAATGGCAGCCTGGTCGTGGCCGTCGATTTCGATCGTGTTCCAATGAACAGCCTTGAAGCGAGCAACCTGATCGGTGGAATCCGACAGGGAGACGGCGCCGTCGATGGTGATCGAGTTGTTATCCCAGAAGAGAACGAGCTTGTTCAGCTTCAGATGACCGGCAAGTGCGATCGCCTCGTGGCTGATGCCTTCCATCAGGCAGCCGTCGCCGCAGATGGCATAGGTGTAGTGGTCCTGAAGCTCAGAGCCGAACTCGTCGCGCAGCTTGCGTTCGGCGATCGCCATGCCGACGGCATTGGCAATGCCCTGGCCGAGCGGGCCGGTCGTCGTTTCGATGCCGGTCGCATGACCGTATTCGGGATGGCCGGCGGTCTTCGAACCGAGCTGGCGGAACTGCTTCAGGTCCTCGATCGTCATGTCGGGGTAGCCGGTCAAATAGAGCAGTGAGTAAAGCAGCATCGAGCCGTGGCCGGCCGACAGCACGAAGCGGTCGCGGTTCGGCCAATGCGGCTTCTTCGGGTCGAACCGCAGATACTTCGTAAAGAGAATCGTCGCTACGTCAGCCATGCCCATCGGCATGCCGGGATGCCCCGAATTTGCCTTTTCGACTGCATCCATGGCGAGGAAACGGATCGCATTTGCCATCCGGTCGTTTTGTTCAGGAGAGGTCATGGCTATTCCACGGGTTCCGGGTGTCGGGGGATGGCCTCGAGCCTGTGGAGACCATCAATGAGAGCGGGTGACACATAGCAGTTGGAACGGCCAAGTCAACAAATGGAAGGCCCTCCGGAGGCCTCTCCAATCGATTTTAGACATTTGATCATCGATTTTTACAAAAGTTGAATAGGCGCTGAGGCGGCAGTTGATTTTCGTCATCCACAGAATAGGTCTGCAGCCGCAGGGCCAGCTTTATTGACGTGCCGTTGGCGAGGTGCGTATCCTTTTGGAAATACTGGATCGGTCTCGGGCGCCGATTCGCGGGTCTTGTGCGGGGAACCGGTAGAGACATGACGCCTACAGGCAAAATGGAAGCAGCACTCAACGAGCTCAGGCAAGCCATCTCCGGGCTTGAAAACGCAGTCGAGATGCGCATCGAGCACCAGCGGGAGCAGGGCGAAATCGAAGGCGAGGTACGTCGTATTCATGCCGATCGCTCGAAGCTTGCCCAGGAACTGGACCAGGCCGAATTCCGTGCGAACCGGCTCGAGGAAGTCAATCGCGAGGTCTCGCGGCGGCTGGTGACGGCCATGGAGACGATCCGCGCGGTTCTGGACCGATAGAAAGGCGCGATACATGGCGCAGGTAACGGTAACGATCGACGGCAAGGCCTATCGCATGGCCTGCGAGGAGGGTCAGGAAGACCACCTGACGGACCTCGCGACGCGCTTCGACAATTATGTCGGGCACCTCAAGGGGCAGTTCGGCGAAATCGGTGACCTCCGCATCACCGTCATGGCTGGCATCATGGTCATGGACGAAATTTCGGAGCTCACCCGCCGCGTCGCCGGGCTTGAATCCGAACTCGATTCGTTGCGGAACAGCAGTGATAGCGTTCTCGCGGCAAACGCCCGCACCGAGGAGGGCCTTGCGGCGGCCTTGGGTGAGGTGACGAGCCGTATCCGCAGCATCACCGACAAGCTGAACGGCCGTGCGCCCGCCGAACTCAATTAAATAGGGGCGGCGTCGCCGGCCCTCTGGCGCAGCGCCCAAATCGGCCTTATATAGCGGAGTGCGGTCTGCGCCTCTCGACAGGAACCACAATCCCTGGGGCCATACTCGATCCAAAGGGAGCTGTCCCTGACCAGGCTCGTGGGCCTGGACACACGGTGCCCACCTACGTTTGTAGGCGCCCAGGATCGTAAACATCCATCGGTTGTCGTGGATCGCACTTCCCAAAAATCCGTACACGCTTACTGCTGTTGGGGCACGATGGATATCTTTCCGTCTGCTTTCTCAATCTTGTACATCCCGATCCCGGCCCCAGGTCCCAGGCGAAGTCTGGCGTATAAGTAATCAGGTGGGGTCATGGCCGCCGTCTGTCGCTTGATCATGAAGTTATTGATCTGCTGATCCACTAGCGGCGTTTTCGATATGATCAGAAAAATCCAGCTATTCCTTCCGTAAGGCGATTTGGTGAAGTAGATTTGCGGTCGAACAAAACGTTGTCGAATTGCAGATCGGGGTCTGGATTATCCTCGATGCTGCCAATCGCGGTTTAGCTTTGGAGCGCATCTTCTTTCTTCATATTGTTTATAGCTGTTTCCTGCGCGGTAATGTTGCTTCGCAGGCCCTCAAAGGCTTCGCGGCTCTGTTCGTTGTAGCGATAACTCGCATAGATCCACCAAGCAGTGCTGAGAACGGTGCAGATTACTCCGCACGCCACTGCGACATGAAAATAGATCCGAAATCGGTGTAGAGCCCCTTCTTGATCTCGCTGTTGCTCGTCGAAGAGAACAGGTATCGATACAAGAAGATGAGACCGGTCGGAATAACACACATGAAGACGAGTGCGAAGAAAAACGGGCCGTATTTCTCGGCAGTGATCGTCGCGTGTTCCGGTTGATCTATAAGTTCCTTTAGTTTGATCAGATCGATGTCCCTCACCTCACTGAAGTATTCCCTGGACCGGGCCCATAGACGTTGCAGGTGCAGTAGGCGGAGGGCGGACCGAAGCCCGGGCATATTCCAAACTGCGTGACGCACGCGCGCGGACCCTGCGGTGGGACGCCCTGCATTTGCATCTGGTAGACGACCAGCGGCGGACATGACTGCGCCATGAGGCTGTCCGGATAGAGGCATAATCCGATCAGCAAGGCAGCAGACTTCATCGCTCAGACCCCACAATTCCCCAGGAGCACTTTGAAAGTAAAGATTGCCACAGTTAGCGCAGAATCACAACTATTGAACGAACATTACAATATTGCCCGTTATGATGGTATGCGGTTGTGGTAGACGCTGTCTATCCTGAAATGCTTTCCGGTGATCCGCTATTGAAGATTCTCGATGGAATAGGCGGACCGCGGTCCGCCGACGACAATGCCTGTCGGTTGCTCCGAATGTGACAGAGACTTCTCTTGCTTGCTGTATTGCGAGTGCTAGTTTCCGCATCTTATCGATTTAATTTCCAGGAGACTTGAGATGCAGCTTGGCATGGTGGGTTTGGGCCGCATGGGCAACTACATGGTCCAGCGATTGATGCGCGATGGCCATGAATGCGTCGTCTACGACGCGAGGCCTGAAAGCGTTGCTGATCTCGTCGGCAAGGGCGCTGTCGGCAGCGCCTCTCTCGAGGAGTTTGTTTCGAAGCTGTCGCGCCCGCGCGCGGTTTGGCTGATGCTGCCGGCGGCGATCACGGACAAGGTCATCGCCCAGCTTCTGCCGTTGCTGCACGACGACGACATCATCATCGACGGCGGCAATTCCTACTATCACGACGATATCCGGCGAGGTGCCGAGCTCATCACCAAGGGCATTCACTACGTTGACGTCGGTACCAGCGGCGGCGTTTTCGGCCTGGAACGCGGTTATTGCCTGATGATCGGGGGCGAGAAAGGAATCGTCCAGTCGCTGTCGCCCATCTTCGCGTCTCTGGCGCCGGGACAGGGAGTCATTGCTCCTTCAGAGGGGCGCACTGCTCATCCGGAAAGCACGGCCGAGCAAGGGTATCTTCATTGCGGTCCGCATGGCGCCGGTCATTTCGTCAAGATGGTGCACAACGGCATCGAGTATGGCCTGATGGCCGCCTATGCCGAAGGCCTGAATATTCTGAAACATGCCAATGTCGGTGCGGCCACGCATGCGGTCGATGCCGAAACTGCGCCTTTGGCGCATCCCGAACACTATCGTTACGATTTCAACTTGCCTGATATTGCCGAAGTGTGGCGTCGCGGGAGCGTCATCACCTCCTGGCTGCTCGACCTGACGGCCGACGCGCTGCATGTCGATCCGGTCCTCACCAAGTATGCCGGCCGTGTTTCCGATTCCGGCGAGGGCCGCTGGACGATCATGGCGGCGATCGATGAAAGCGTCCCGACGCCGGTGCTGAGTGCGGCGCTTCATGGTCGCTTCTCCTCGCGCGACAACGACGAGTTCGCCAACAAGGTGCTGTCGGCCATGCGTGCGGGCTTCGGCGGTCACGTCGAGAAGCCAAAGGGCTAGGCTGAAACTTTTCGTTTTCCAAGCCCGCGCAGCGCCGCCTGTGCGGGCTTTCCTTTTATACAGCGGGATATATTGTCTATACAACGGGATACATTGTCGAGAGATTGCATTTAGGGCAAGGGATCACGGGTCTGGCAATGGGGCGCGCGTGGCATGATGCAACTACTGATATCGATGGCATTCGCCCTCGCCGTAGCCACGAGCGCCGCGGCTCAGACCGCCAACCCGCCGTCGCCGCCTTCCACGCCCACGACTAGTGCGGCTCAACCGCCGGCGGAAGTTCGGCAGATACTCGAGCTGATGCAAACGCCACAGGTGAAGGAGTGGATGGCGACGCAAATGAAGGCGGCGCCGACAGCCACCCTGACGGAGGCCGGCGAAATGTCGGCGCTCTCCGAACTCGTCGGTCATGCGCGCCGCCATATCGAAATGGTCTCCGGGGCGGCGATGGAGTTTCCCGGCGAAGTCGAGACCGCGTCTGAAGTCGTCGAACGCGAGGTCGCGCCGACGGGCTGGCTGCTGATTACGACGGAGGTCATTGCCCTTTTTCTCACCGGAGCGATTGTCGAGCTGCTGTTCCGTCTTATCGTGCCGAAACCGCGAATCCGACGGACCGACGACGAGGTCGTCACCGTTGCCCACCACGCTGCGGCAAATCTGCTTTATCGCGTCGTTCCCGCAATCGTTTTTGCGATGGCGACACTGGTGCCTTTGCTCGCTTTCAACTGGCCTCCGATCACGCGGTCCATGGCCATCGCGATTGCAGTCGCACTCATCGTCGCCCGCTTTACCGTCGCGCTCGGGCGGCTCCTGGTCGCCCTCGTTACCTTGCCGCGTGCGGATGGCGAGCGCCAGATTTCGCGCGCCAGGGGGCTTTTCTGGTTCCGGCGTTGCGCGACCTTCGCGATCTACTTCGCATTCGGCTGGGCGGTGATCCAACTGATGGTGCCGCTCGGCTTTTCCGAGGGCGCGCGCTACTTTGTCGGCTACATTCTCGGCATCGGGCTCTTCGCCATCGCAGTGGAGGCGATCTGGCACCGTCCGGTGGAGGAGGGAGAGCATCGCAGCTTCACCGTTTCCTGGGGGCTGACGCTCTATTTCGCTTTCCTTTGGCTTCTCTGGGTTTCAGGTTTCAACCTGCTGCTCTGGCTCGGGATCTATGCCGTGCTCCTGCCGCGTGCTCTCTCGGTTGCAACGCTGGCCGTTCGTTCCCTGCACCAGGCCGAGGCGGGCTTTCTCGCCGGGCGCCGGATTGCGACTGTGCTTCTCGACCGTGGCGTTCGAGCCCTTATCATCACGGCCGCGGCTTTCTGGCTTGGCCGCATGATCGGGCTTGCGGCCGATCGCATGGTCGCCGGCGAGACCATGCTCGATCGGCTTGCCCGTGGCGCGATCGGCGGCATCGTCATCCTGCTCGCTGCCGATCTGTTGTGGCACCTGGCGCGCGCATACATCAACGGCAAGCTCGATGACTCCAGGATCGAAGGCGCGATAACGGATGAGGAAAAAGCCAGCCGCGCCCGCCTGCAGACATTGTTGCCGATCTTCCGCAATATCCTCGCCGTGGTCATTGCTGTCATTGCTGTACTGATGGTGCTGTCGGGCCTCGGGGTCGAAATTGGCCCGCTGATCGCCGGTGCCGGCGTGGTCGGCGTCGCCGTGGGCTTCGGCGCACAGACCATCGTGAAGGATGTCATCAGCGGCATGTTCTATCTTTGGGACGATGCCTTCCGTGTCGGCGAGTATATCGAGAGCGGTAGCCACAAGGGCGTTGTTGAAGCCTTCAGCCTGCGCTCGGTGCGGCTGAGGCATCACCGCGGGCCGCTGACGACGGTGCCGTTCGGCGAACTCGGCGCGGTCAGGAACCTCAACCGAGACTGGACGATCGACAAGATTACCCTGAACGTCACCTACGACACCGACCTCGTGAAGGCGAAGAAGGTGATCAAGCAGATCGGACAGCAACTGCTGGATAATCCCGACTACAGTCCACACATCATCGAGACGCTGAAGATGAAGGGCGTGGAACAGTTCGGCGAGTTCGCGATTGTCATCCGGCTGGCAATGATGACCAAGCCCGGCGAGCAATTCGTCATCCGACGCAATGCCCTGGCCATGATCCGCAACGCCTTCAAGGAAAACGGCATCGAGTTTGCTGTGCCGACGGTGCAGGTTTCGAGCGAAGGGCACGAGTCCGAGGCGCATGCAGCCGCCGCCCGCCATCTTTCGCAACGCTCGAATTCAGATGAGCCCGCGGCGTAGCATCCGGGACTCGCTTATCGGAACGGGCTAGCCTCGTTCAGTGCTTTTTTGCCGCTCCAACCCTGTCAACGTTACGAAATTGCAATGTGCGCCGGCGCGCCCTGCGCCAAATTTGCCCCAATTGGAGATGAAGCAGGCGAGATCGGCGGTTCAGGGTCGGGCAGGCTGCGCACTCATAGAGCTTGCGTGCCGCGCATGTTACGTGTTTCGGACATGATTCCCACCAAACTGGAATATTGCGGCGGTACGAGATGTCGGGACACGGCAAGTTAGAAGAAATCGAAGACGCCGACGAATCTTCGGTACGTGGATTCTTCAGGCGCTACCGTGCGCACCTGACAGCACTGGCGACGCTCGCGCTGTTCTGTCTCGTCGGCTTCGCAATCGTGCAACTGACGAACGAAGTGCGATATGACGACGTCGTTCAGGCGCTGGCCGACACCAAGGTCAGCTCGATTTTTCTGGCCCTCCTGTTCACCGGCATGAGCTTTCTTGCCCTCGTTTTCTATGACGTCAATGCCATTGAATATGTTGGCCGCAAGCTGCCATTTCCGCAGGTGGCGCTGACCGCCTTCAGCGCCTATGCGGTCGGCAATACGGCGGGCTTCGGGGCGCTGAGCGGCGGTGCAATCCGCTATCGCGCCTATTCGCGCCTCGGCCTGACGCCTGAGGAGATTGGCCGGGTCATCGCATTCGTGACGCTGTCGTTCGGCCTCGGGCTTGCGGGCGTTGCCGCTATCTCGCTCCTGATCATCGCCGATGAAATCGCGCCTCTGATCAATGTCGGCAGCCTGACCCTGCGGCTGATGGCCGGTATGGTCATTGCCGGCCTCGGCGTCATCATGTTCCTGGGACGCGAGGGGCGCGCAGTCCACCTCGGTCCCGTCTCGGTCCGATTGCCGGACTCGCGCACATGGTCGCGGCAGTTCCTGGTGACCGCCTTCGACATCGCCGCCTCGGCGACCGTCCTTTATGTCTTGCTGCCACAGGCCGCGATCAGCTGGCCGGTATTCCTGGCTGTCTATGCCATTGCGGTTGGGCTTGGAGTGTTGAGCCATGTACCGGCCGGCCTCGGTGTGTTCGAGACCGTTATCATCGCTTCGCTTGGCAGCGCAGTGAACATCGACGCAGTGCTTGGTTCGCTGGTTCTCTACCGCCTGATCTATCACGTTCTGCCGTTGCTGATCGCTGTGCTGGCCGTCTCGGCAACCGAGCTTCGCCGGTTTGCCGATCACCCGGTTGCGTCAGGCATCCGACGGATCGGCATCCGGCTGATGCCGCAGTTGCTCTCGACCCTATCGCTCCTCCTCGGCGTCATGTTGATCTTTTCGAGCGTGACGCCGACGCCGGACCAGAATCTCGAGTTTCTTGCGAACTACCTGCCGTTGCCGCTCGTCGAGGGGGCGCATTTCCTCTCCAGCCTGCTCGGGCTGACACTGGTCGTTGCGGCACGCGGTCTCGGCCAGAAGCTCGACGGTGCCTGGTGGGTGTCGATCCTGTCGGCCGCGGCGGCGTTGACCTTGTCGCTGCTGAAGGCGATTGCACTGGTCGAGGCCTGTTTCCTCGGTTTCCTGATCTTCGGCCTGTTCGTCAGCCGCCGGCTGTTTCGCAGACATGCGTCCCTTCTCAACCAGACGCTGACGGCCTCATGGCTGACGGCGATCGCCGTGATCTGCGTCGGTGCGATCGTGATCCTGCTCTTCGTCTATCGTGACGTCGAATACAGCAACGAGCTCTGGTGGCAGTTCGAATTTGCCGGCGAGGCCCCGCGCGGTCTGCGCGCCGTGCTCGGCCTTACGATCATTTCCTCGGCGATTGCGATCTTCAGTCTGCTCCGTCCGGCGACGGTCAAGCCGGAACCTGCTTCCACCGACGCGTTGCAGCGGGCGGTCGGTATCGTTGAGAAGCAGCGCTTTGCCGACGCCAATCTGGTGCGCATGGGCGACAAGAGCATCATGTTCTCGGAGAAAGGCGACGCTTTCATCATGTATGGAAGGCAGGGGCGCTCCTGGATCGCTCTTTTCGATCCGATCGGGGAGCGCAGCGCCATTCCAGAGCTGGTCTGGCGTTTCGTGGAGTCCGCACGCGCCGCCGGCTGCCGCGCAGTCTTTTACCAGATCTCTCCGGCGCTTCTTTCGCATTGTGCCGATGCAGGGCTGCGTGCCTTCAAGCTCGGCGAGCTTGCCGTTGCCGATTTGAAAACCTTCGAGATGAAGGGCGGCAAGTGGGCAAACCTGCGGCAAACCGCGAGCCGCGCGCAACGCGACGGCCTTGAATTCGAGGTTATCGCGCCGGAAGACGTTCCCGCCGCAATGGATGAGCTTGGCTCGGTTTCGAATGCGTGGCTCGAGGATCACAATGCCAAGGAGAAGGGTTTCTCGCTCGGTGCGTTCGATCCAGACTATATCGTTGCCCAACCCGTCGGCATCCTGAAGCGCGAAGGCAGGATCGTGGCCTTCGCCAACATCCTGATCACCGCCGCGAAGGACGAGGGGACCATCGACCTGATGCGGTTCTCCCCGGATGCGCCGAAAGGGTCGATGGACTTCCTCTTTGTCCAGATCATGGAATATCTGCGCGACCAGGGGTTTGCGCATTTCAATCTCGGCATGGCGCCGCTTTCGGGCATGTCGAAGCGCGAGATGGCGCCGGTCTGGGACCGCGTCGGCAGCACCGTCTTCGAACACGGCGAGCGGTTTTATAACTTCAAGGGCCTCAGGGCCTTCAAATCAAAGTTCCATCCGCACTGGCATCCGCGGTATCTTGCGGTTTCGGGTGGAGGCAATCCGATGATCGCTCTGATGGACGCAACATTCCTGATCGGCGGCGGATTGAGAGGGGTAGTGAGGAAATGATGAAAAGACACCTTCTTGCAGCCGTCTGCGCCCTGTCGCTGTCCGTTCCGGCGGCAATGGCGGCGACCGAGACGACACAGAGCTTCGAGACCGGGCTCATTCCTTCGCCGCATATTTTCCTGCCCGAAGGCGACGTGAAAGGCGCCGTTGTGCTGATCTCGGATGGCGCCGGCTGGGGCGATAATGAGAAGGCAGAGGCAAACCGTCTCGTCGAGCAGGGAGCCGTCGTCATTGGCATCGATTTCGTGGCCTATATGGAGGCGCTCAGAAACTACGACGTCAGCCAGAATGACGGCTGCATCTACATGGTTTCCGATCTTGAATCGCTGAGCCAGCAGGTACAGCGCGCGGCGGGCAACAGTGCATACCATCTGCCGATCGTTGCCGGCGTCGGCGAGGGCGGTGCGCTGGCGCTGGCGATCGCGGCGCAGACCCCGGATGCGACGATCGGCCAGACGCTGGCGATCGATCCAGTTGCCGGGATTCCGCTTACCAAGGAACTGTGCACGCCGGCGAAGAAGCAGACGGTCGGCGACCGCATGATCTATGGGCTCAGCGAAACATCGCTGCCGGACCCGATCATCGCCTCGTTTACGGCGGCAGCACAAAAGGAGGGCCGTGCGCATGTCGAAGAACTCAAGAAGCAGCACTCGGACATCGATATCCGCGATTCCGGGGACGATGCCCAGACGACGCTTGCCGACACGCTCTCGGACCTGATCGACGCCTCCGGCAGTGCTGACAATCCGCTCGGCCTCCCGCTCACCATTCTCGATGCCAAGCCGGCTTTCGACACGATGGCGGTCATCTACTCCGGTGATGGCGGGTGGCGCGATATCGACAAGGAGGTTGGTGCGGCGCTGCAGAAGCAGGGTGTGCCGGTCGTCGGCATCGACTCGCTGCATTACTTCTGGTCGGAGCGCCAGCCGCAGCAGACGGCGGACGATCTCGGCAAGATTATCGAGCTTTATCGCAAGCAGTGGAAGGTGAAGCACGTTCTGCTGATCGGCTATTCCTTCGGCGCCGATGTCGTGCCTGCCGCGTTTACGCGCCTGAAGCCGGCCGCCAAGGCAACCGTCGCGCAGATGTCGCTCCTGTCCCTGTCGCATGAGGTCGATTACCAGATCTCCGTCATGGGCTGGCTCGGCCAGAAGACGGAAGGTGCGGGCGGCGATCCGGTTGATGACCTGAAGAAGGTCGACCCCAAGATCGTCCAGTGCATCTACGGAAAGGAAGATGACGACGAGGTGGCCTGCCCTGATCTCAAGGACAGCGGTGCCGATGTGATTGCCCTTGCCGGCGATCACCACTTCGATGAGAACTATGAGCTCTTGAGCAAGACGATCATCGACGGGCTGAAGGCGCGGCTTCAGGACTAGGCTGCGTCGCGCCGCCCAGGCTAGCGCATCAACTGCTCTTCACTCCAGCCGAGAGCGGCGATATCGCCGCTCCGGAAGCGACCATCATCGGCAACGATGAATTCATCGAGCTGCGGTGGATGTACGCTCGTTCCTGCCAACATCGCATGAACCTGGCCGCGATGATGCGTCTGGTGTTGGAACAGGTGGTTCAAAACGTCTTCCATCCGCTCGCGCTGAATGCGCCCCGCACGATGGATCTCGGTCGTCGACGCCAGCTTTTCCGGCGTTGCCGGCTCGCAAAGCGCGACTAGCCGACGATCGACTTTGGCCTGCTCTGCGGCAAGCGCCGCGATGTCGTCGAATGGCTCCTCGACATCCCAGGCGGTAGGCCCAAGCGTGCCGCCTTCGAGCGCATCAACGTAAAACCAGTCGACCGTCAGAATATGGTTGAGCGTCGCCTTGATCGACGGAAAGAAGCTTACGCGTGCCGCCTCGAACTCTCCCGGCTTCAACCTGCTGCAGGCTTCATGCAGGCGATGGTTCGCAAGCGCATTGTTATAGGCAAGCTTCCGTGTGGTCCTGCATGGGTCGAAAGTCGGCATCGGTAACTCCGTTTCTTGACGGGCAACCCGCAAGCGTCAGTCGTCCTCCTGGAACAAGCGAAACTGTGCCGCTTCCAGATCCTTTGGGGGCTGCATGCCGAGGTGCTTCCAGGCCGTCGCGGTCAGGACGCGGCCGCGTGGGGTGCGCTGAATGAAACCCTGCTGAATCATGTAGGGCTCGATGATGTCCTCGATCGCGTCGCGTGGTTCGGAAAGCCCTGCGGCGATGGTTTCGATGCCGACGGGGCCGCCGCCGAAATTGACCGCGATCATGTTGAGGTAGCGCTTGTCGAGCTGGTCGAGGCCCATGTTGTCGACGAGCAGCCGGGTCAGCGCCTCATCGGCAATCTCGCGGGTGACGGCTTCAGCCTTCGCCACTTCCGCGAAATCGCGCACGCGCCGCAGCAGGCGACCGGCAATACGCGGCGTTCCACGAGCGCGCCGGGCGATTTCCCGTGCACCCTCGTCGGTCATGGGCAGGTTCATCAGGCGTGCGCCGCGTCGAACGATCAGCTCCAATTCCTCGACGGTATAGAAGCTCAGGCGGACGGGAATGCCGAAACGGTCGCGAAGCGGCGTGGTCAAAAGGCCAAGGCGGGTCGTTGCTGCAACGAGGGTGAATTTCGACAGGTCGATCTTGACAGAGCGCGCGGCTGGTCCCTCGCCGATGATGAGGTCGAGCTGGAAATCCTCCATCGCGGGGTAGAGGATTTCCTCGACGGCCGGGTTGAGCCGGTGAATTTCGTCGATGAAGAGCACGTCGCGCTCTTCGAGATTGGTCAGTAGAGCGGCGAGATCGCCCGCCTTGGCAATAACCGGACCGGACGTCGAGCGGAAATTGACGCCGAGTTCCTTCGCCATGATCTGCGCGAGCGTCGTCTTGCCGAGGCCGGGCGGGCCAACGAAAAGGACGTGATCCAGCGCCTCACCACGGTTCTTCGCCGCCTCGATGAACACCTTCAGGTTTGCGCGCGCTTCCGCCTGTCCGGTGAACTCGTCCAGCGACTGCGGCCGCAGCGTCACATCCAGGTCTTCGCCTCGTTTCTCGGCCGATATCAGGCGCGCGGCTTCACTCATGCTGGCATTTCCCAATCTTCAAACGCTCGTGACCAATACACCAAGCCGAACGCTTTTGGCACCCGCTCGGGCAATTGGATCAGCGAGCCAGTTCCTTCAACCCAAGGCGGATGAGCTTGGCGCTGTCGGCGCCTTCACCGGCGGTCTTCATTGCGGCGGCAACGGCATTGGCAGCCTGGTCGCGGGAATAGCCGAGGTTCGTCAGCGCGGATACCGCGTCGGCGACAGGGGCAGCGGCAACACCTTCACCGAGCTCCTGCTTGAGGCCGATGGTGGCCGACGCTTCTCCGGCGAAGGCCGGCGCCTTGTTCTTCAGTTCGGTGACGATGCGCACGGCAACCTTGGGACCAACGCCCTGAGCGCGGGCGACTGCCGTGCGATCCTGCAGCGCGATGGCGTTCGCCAGTTCGCTTGGAGGCAGGGTCGAAAGGACGGCGAGCGCCACCTTTGCACCAACGCCCTGTACGCTCTGCAGGAGAATGAACCACTCTCTCTCGAGCGCGGTCATGAAGCCGAAGAGCTTCAGCTGGTCTTCGCGAACATAGGTCTCGATGAAAAGCACACAGGCCTCGCCCACCGAGCCGAGGCGGGAGAGCGTGCGCGCCGAGCAGAAGGCGACGTAGCAGACGCCGTGGACATCGACGAGGACGTAGTCATCGCCGATTTCATCGATGGTGCCTTTGAGCTTGCCGATCATGCAAATGGTCCGTTCGGTGGGTTTTCAGTGAAGATTAGCCGGCAAGCGCCGCCTGCCGCATGCGGCTGCTGCCGCGGTTATGAGCGTGGCAGATGGCGATGGCCAGCGCATCAGCCGCGTCGTTGCCCTTGAATTCGACCTTGGGCATCAGGATTTTCAGCATCATGTGGATCTGCTGCTTCTCGCCGTGGCCGACACCGATGACCGCCTTCTTGACAGCGTTTGGCGCATATTCGGCGACGGGCAAACCGGCGCGGGCAGGGACCAGCATGGCAATGCCGCGTGCCTGCCCGAGTTTCAGCGTTGCAACGGCGTCCTTGTTGACGAAGGTTTGTTCGACGGCAGCCTCATCAGGCTGATAGCTGTGCACGACTTCCGCCAGGCCATCGTGCAGCTGGCAAAGGCGCGAGGCCAGGTCCAGGTCGCCGTCCGAGGTGACCGTACCGGACGCGACGAAGCGCAAGGAATTGCCGAGCGTGTCGATAATTCCCCAGCCCGTGCGGCGCAGGCCCGGATCAACGCCGATGATGCGAATCGTATTTTGCATGCTTCACCCTATTGCACTCGCCAAATAACTGCCATCGATATGTGAACAAAACAAAAACATTCCTTGTTTTTGCCACACGCTGTTTACGGCAATTTAAGCTCCATAGCCGACTTTTGATCCACAAAATGTCAGAGGAACTCCCTTCTCAGGAAGGCAAGGTTCCCGTTTTCTGTTTTCAGGTCAGCCGGCAGGATGTTCCACGCTCTGCCGGTATGAGCCGTTCCGGAAGGGTTCATCGTTCATGGTTCAGAGATTTAAATCCCTGTCCTTCAAGGTCATCGCGACATTTATACTGCTGACCGCACTGTCGATTGCGGTCATCAACGTGCTTGCTTACTTCGCCAGCAGCCGCATTTCCGGTGAGCAGGCACTCAAGGCGAAGGAGAGCGTCCTGATCTTCCGCGGCGACATGCTGCAGGATCAGCTTGAGCAGTTGGAAAACCAGGCGAACTCGATTGCGCGCATCGAAGCGTTGCAGATGTCGATTACAAGCCTGAAGAGCGGTTGGAAGACAATCGAGAAGACGTCGGGTGATGCGCGCGCCGAATTGAAGAAGGTGTTCATCACCAACAATCCGAACCCGGCCGACCAGCGCGAAAAACTGGTGAAGCCGCAGGCACCAAGCGGCTTCTACTACTCCAACCATGAAACGACGCAGGGTGAAGTGGCCCGCGACCTGGAGAATACCGCCTTCAGCGACCTGCTGATCGCCGATCTCGATGGCAACGTCCTCTACTCCTACAAGAAGAACGACGATTTCGCGGAGAACCTGAAGACCGATGCATGGAAGGCGACCGGCGCCGGCCTTGCCTTCGCCAAGGCGATCGCCAACACCGCAAAGGCGACTGACGATTCCGCCCCCACCGGCTTTTCCGGTCTTCGCGTCGACGCGGCGAACGGCAAGTCGGCAATCTTCTATGCCGTGCCGATCGTCAAGCTCGGCGCGGCGAAGGGCGTGATGCTCTTCAAGGTCCGCGACAACATCATCACCAGCATTCTCGCCAAGGGCATCGTGTCCGGTAGCACGGCGCATGCCGCTATCATCTCGGATGACGGATCGGCGATCGGCGTAAACTCGTCCGGCCAGCTGGCAACGCTCGATACCACGCCTTTCACCTTCGCGAAGGACGCGCTGTCGGCCAAGGGCATGACGGTCGACGACTTCGATCGCGCCGATGGCTCGGCACGAGCCTATGTTCGCGGCATCGATTATCAGGGCTCCCGCTTCCTCGTCGTGGAAAGCGTCCGCATCAGCGAACTCAATGCTGGCTCGCTGGAGATCGCCACGCTCCTGACGATGATTGCGTTTGGTGTTCTGATCATCATGGCCGTGGCAACCTGGGCCATCACCAAGCTGCTGTTCTCGCCGCTTGCCCGGCTCGCGGACGTCACGCGTGACGTCGCCGACGGCAACCTCGAAGTCGAGATCGGCAGCCAGAACCGCGGCGACGAAATCGGCACGATGGCCAAGGCATTGGCGCGGTTCAAGCAGTCGCTTGTCGAGAGCCGCGACCTGGAAGCTGCCAGCAACGAAACGCGGGCTCGCGCGGAGCGGGATCGCCAGCAGCACATGGCTGAGCGCGAGGCGGAAGCACGGACCCTGCAGGAAGTCGTCCAGGCGATCGACGAGGGCCTGCATCACCTTGCCAACGGCGATCTTGCCCATCAGATCGAGACCCGCTTCCCGAACGAACTCGAAGGCCTCCGGGTCAACTTCAACGAGGCGCTGGCTACCCTCAGCGAAACGATGACGGCGATCGGCGGCAACTCCATGGCCGTGCGTTCGGGTTCCGAGGAAATGCGCACCGGTGCCGATGAGCTTGCCGGTCGGACCGAGCGGCAGGCCGCCTCTATCACCGAGACCGCGAATGCGATCGATGCGATCACCCAGTCGGTCCGCGTTCAGATCGAGCGTGCGGAGCAGGCCGAACGCATCGCCCGCGACGCCAAGCGGGAGACGACCGGCTCCAGCCAGATCATGCGCGAGACAATTGCCGCGATGGAGGCGATCCAGGCGTCGTCGCGCCAGATCAATTCGATCATCGCCGTTATCGATGCGATCGCCTTCCAGACCAACCTGCTGGCGCTCAATGCCGGCGTCGAGGCTGCACGGGCAGGCGAGTCCGGTAAGGGCTTCGCCGTGGTCGCCATGGAAGTGCGCGAACTGGCACAGCGTTCATCGAGTGCCGCAAAGGAAATATCGAGCCTCTTGCAGAAGTCCACGCATGAAGTGGAGATGGGCGTGTCGCTCGTTGAGCGTGCCGGCGACGCGCTGACGGGGATCGGCAGCCATGTGGAGGCAATCAACGGCCAGATCAGCGAGATCATGGAAACGACGCGCGAGGAAGCCGACACCCTGCGTCAAATCAACTCCGCGGTCTCAGAGCTTGATGCGATGACGCAGCAGAATGCCGCCATGGTCGAGGAAACGACGGCTGCGATCCATCGGCTCGCGACCGAAGCGGTCGAAATGGACCGGCAGCTGGCGAATTTCACGCTGGCGCAGGCGGAACATCACCAGGGCGCCGAGGTACACCTGCTGCGACGTCGGGCTTGAACCGTGATCGGCAGATGAACGAGGGCCGGGAGACCGGCCCTTTTTCTTTCCCGCTCGTTTGGAATGGGCCGAGCGGCCACCTACATAGACCTGTCCTTCCAATTACCGACAGGCTTCGTCATGGTTCCCTTCTCCATTCTCGATCTCTCTCCTGTTCCAGAAGGCGGGACGATCCGCCAGTCGCTCGAGAGTTCGGCGCGCATGGCGCAGAAGGCCGAAGGGTTCGGGTACAACCGCTTCTGGCTTGCGGAACATCACGGCATGCCGGGTATTGCCAGCGCGGCTACGGCGGTCGTGATCGGCCACGTCGGCGCGGCAACCAAGCGGATCCGCATCGGCTCGGGCGGCATCATGCTGCCGAACCACTCGCCGCTTGTCATTGCAGAGCAATTCGGAACGCTGGAAGCGCTGTTTCCGGGCCGCGTCGATCTCGGCCTGGGGCGTGCGCCCGGCACCGACATGCGGACCGCCCAGGCCCTGCGGCGCAATCTCGATGCGGGGGCCCAGAGCTTTCCGAACGACGTGGTCGAATTGCAGCAGTTGCTGGGCACGCCGATCGAGAACCAGGCGATCCTTGCGGTTCCCGGCATGAATTCCAACGTTCCGATCTGGCTTCTGGGTTCCAGCCTCTACAGCGCGCAGCTCGCCGCGATGTTGGGGCTGCCTTATGCCTTCGCCTCGCATTTTGCGCCGGACTCGCTGCTTGATGCCATTGACATCTATCGCAGCCGCTTCACACCTTCCGCCATGCTCGACAAGCCCTATGTCATGGTTGGTGTCATGGGGTCCGTTGCCGCAACGGATGAGGAGGCGCAATACCATTTCACCTCGGCCCAGCAGCAGTTCGTCAATCTGCGCCGCAATGTGCGTGGCCAGTTTCCGCGGCCGGTCGCCGATATGGGGAGCTTCTGGTCCCCGATGGAGAAGCTGACGGTCGAGCACACGCTGCGCTATGCCGTCGTCGGGTCGCCGAAGACCGCGGAGGCAAAGCTCACCGAATTCCTTGCCGAGACGCAGGCGGATGAAGTGATCATCTCCATGCCGATCCACGATATCGAGGCGAGATTGAAATCGGTCGAGCTTTTCGCCGGGCTTGGAAACTTCCTTCGCGCTGCGGCCTAATGCCGCGCATCGCGGGCGCTTCGTGGCCTACAGCCATTTGTGCGAATTGACTTAACGCAGCCGGACCATAGCTTTGCTTGATCACACATGTCGTTTGCACAGCGTTGTGGCGACGCAAGTGTGATGGACGGCGCACGCCGCAAATCGCGCGCGCGGCCGGTTTCGAGCAACCTTTGGAGGATGAGGATTGCTATGCGTTACCACGGTCTTGCTGCTTTGATTTCACTGATCTGTCTTTCCGCCTCGTCTGCAATCGCCCAAGAGGGCGACGTGGCGGCCGGGGAAACGGTCTTTAAGAAGTGCGCGGTCTGTCATATTGCCGACACCGACAAGAACAAGGTCGGGCCGTCGCTGAACCACCTGTTCGGCCGAACAGCCGGGACGCATCCGGATTTTGCCTATTCAGCGGCGATGAAGGCGGCGGGCACAGCCGGGTTGGTCTGGGACGAAGCGACTCTGCGCGATTATCTTCACGACCCAAAGTTGAAGGTTAAGGGTACGAAGATGGTGTTCGTCGGGCTGAAGGACGACGGCGATATCACCAATCTGCTAGCTTATCTCAAGCAATTCTCGAAATGAAATCAGCTTATTGATGTAGAGGCAGACGGCTCGTTGGCGTCATTTCGCGCCATTGCCGTGATGTTTTGTTTATGAGATAGTCCTAACGCAAGTGCCAGCGGATTGCGGGTAATTTCCACAGCCGGCCGGGCATTGGGAGGAACGCATGGTTGTCGTGCTGGTTCTCGGTCTGATCGTCATCGGGTCGGTGGTTTTCCACCTGCTCAGCCCGTGGTGGTGGACTCCGATCGCTTCGAACTGGAACTACATCGACAATACCATCATCATTACATTCTGGATCACCGGCATCGTCTTCGTCGCGGTGATCTCCTTCATGGCCTACTGCATCTTTCGTTTCCGCCATCGGCCGGGCAATCGTGCCGCCTACGAGCCCGAGAACAAGCGTCTGGAATGGTGGCTTGCCGGCAGCACGGCCCTTGGTGTGGCAGCGATGCTGGCGCCTGGTCTCGTCGTCTGGAACCAGTTCGTGACGGTGCCGCCGGATGCTGGCGAAATCGAAGTCGTAGGGCAGCAGTGGCTGTGGAATTTCCGGTTGCCGGGCGCCGATGGCAAGCTCGGCAGGGCAGACAATCGAGCGGTGACCGCCGACAATCCGCTCGGCGTGATCAGGAACGATCCGGCTGGCCTCGACGACATCATCATCTCAGGCGCCGAACTGCACTTGCCGATCGGCAAGTCGGTCCGCGTACACCTGCGCTCGATCGATGTGCTGCATGATTTCTACGTTCCCGAGTTCCGGGCGAAGATGGACATGATCCCCGGTTCGGTCACCTATTTTTGGTTCACGCCGACGCGGACGGGCACCTTCGAAGTGCTGTGCGCGGAGCTTTGTGGCGTCGGACATCCGCAGATGCGAGGGACTGTCGTCGTCGACGAGCCGGACGCCTACCAGGCGTGGCTCGCGCAGCAGCAGACGTTTTCGCAGCTGATGGCAGCGGTTGAACCGGCCAAGTAGGCCGGCGTTGCGGCCGGGGGAGCGGCCGTAACGGGAGGAGGAAGGAAGGCATGCGATGGTTGATATTCCAACCAGTGCCGGCGATGTTATCCCACCCGCCGAGGTGGCGGATGTTGAGCTCTATCATCCGAGGAGCTGGTGGACGAAATACGTCTTCAGTCAGGATGCCAAGGTCATTGCCATTCAGTATTCGGTGACGGCCTTTTCGATCGGTCTGGTGGCGCTGGTGCTGTCGTGGCTGATCCGCCTACAGCTCGGTTTTCCCGGCTATTTTTCCTTCATCGATGCGGATCATTATTACCAGTTCATCACCATGCACGGGATGATCATGGTGATCTATCTCCTGACCGCGCTTTTCCTCGGCGGCTTCGGCAATTACCTGATTCCGTTGATGGTCGGCGCCCGCGATATGGTGTTCCCCTATGCGAACATGCTGAGCTACTGGCTTTATCTGCTGGCCGTGATCGTGCTTGTTGCGGGCTTCTTCGCCCCTGGCGGACCGACGGGGGCCGGCTGGACGCTTTACCCGCCGCAGGCACTGACGTCAGGTACGCCAGGCGGGCGCGACTGGGGTATCATCCTGATGCTCTCGTCCCTCATCATCTTCATCATCGGCTTCACGATGGGTGGCTTGAACTATGTCGTCACCGTGCTGCAAGGGCGGGCGCGCGGCATGACGCTGATGCGGATGCCATTGACAGTATGGGGCATTTTCACAGCAACCGTCATGGCGTTGCTGGCTTTCCCGGCGCTCTTCGTCGCCGCCGTCATGATGCTGTTTGACCGGCTGCTCGGCACCAGCTTCTTCATGCCTGCGATTGTCGAAATGGGAGAGCAGCTGAAATCCGATGGCGGTAGCCCGATCCTGTTCCAGCACCTCTTCTGGTTCTTTGGGCATCCGGAAGTCTACATCGTCGCGCTTCCGGCATTCGGCATCGTCTCCGATCTTATCAGCACGCATGCGCGCAAGAACATCTTCGGCTACCGCATGATGGTCTGGGCGATCGTGATTATCGGGGCGCTGAGCTTCATCGTATGGGCGCATCACATGTATGTCAGCGGCATGAACCCGAATTTCGGGTTCTTCTTCGCCACGACAACGTTGATCATCGCCGTGCCGACCGCGATCAAGGTCTACAATTGGGTGCTGACGCTGTGGCGGGGTGATATCCACCTGACGCTGCCGATGCTGTTTGCCATCGGTTTCATCGTGACCTTCGTCAATGGCGGGCTGACCGGACTGTTCCTCGGCAACGTCGTGGTGGACGTGCCACTGTCCGATACGATGTTCGTGGTAGCGCATTTCCACATGGTGATGGGCGTCGCGCCCATCATGGTGGTCTTCGGCGCAATCTATCACTGGTATCCGAAGATTACCGGGCGGATGCTCGACGAGGTTCTCGGTCGGATCCATTTCTGGGTTACCTTCATCGGCGCCTATGCGATCTTCTTCCCCATGCATTATGTAGGCCTGGTGGGCGTGCCGAGGCGCTATTTCGAGCTTGGCGACACGGTTTTCATTCCGCCTTCGGTGCATGACCTGAACATGTTCATTTCGGTCGCGGCGCTTGTCGTCGGGGCGGCGCAGATGGTGTTCCTGTTCAATATCATTTGGAGTCTGTTCCGCGGTCGCGAGGCCGGTGGCAATCCGTGGCGAGCGACGACGCTCGAGTGGCAGACTCCTCAGACGCCGCCCGCCCATGGCAACTGGGGCAAGGAGCTTCCGATCGTCTATCGCTGGGCCTACGACTACAGTGTACCCGGCGCTCCCGAAGACTTCATACCCCAGAACCAGCCGCCCATGGCCGGAGTGTCGAGGGCGCACACATGAGTGTGGTTCTTGTCTTTCTCGCGGGAATAGCCGCAATCGTCATCTGGTGGCTGTCCGGGCAGAGGATGATGTCGAAGCCATGGATGGAGGTCGGCACGCTTGATGATATCGCGGGACCGGCGAAGCCGCCGATCCCGACCGCCAAGATCGGCCTCGGCATTTTCCTCGCGGTGGTCGGCGCGCTCTTTTCCCTGTTGGCCAGTGCTTATCTTTCGCGAATGAGCGGTGCGGATTGGTGGGCAATGCCCGTTCCTCGGCTTCTTTGGGCGAATAGCGCTGTCTTGATCGCCAGTTGCGCGGCTCTGCAATGGGCGGTGGTTGAAGCGCGCCGGGGCGCCGGTGACGGCCTGCGGCTTGCGCTTGATATAGCGCTGGCGACCGCAGTGCTCTTTCTTGCCGGGCAGGTCGTCGCCTGGCTGCAGCTGGTCGCGGCCGGATATGTCCTTGCCGATAACCCGGCAAACAGTTTCTTCTACATGCTGACGGGATTGCATGGCCTGCATATCCTCGGTGGGCTGGCAGTGCTTGCGCGAACCAGATTGCGCTTGCTCGCAGGCGGCACCGCCGCTTCCGCCAGGCTGCGCCTCGGTGTCGAGCTCTGCGCCACCTACTGGCACTTCATGCTCGTCGTGTGGCTGCTTCTCTTCGCGCTTTTTACCGGCTGGGCAAACGACTTCGTCGATCTCTGCCGCCAACTCGTTTCTTAAGGGGTGGAAGATGGCCGAACTGACCCGAATGCAAACCGACGACGTCGCCATGGGGCCGCCCGCCGGCCTGCGCGGCGTGGCGGCCGACTTTGCCTCGGACCAGCGGGCGTTCAAGAACGTCTCCTGGGGCAAGGCCATGATGTGGATCTTTCTCCTCAGCGATACTTTTATCTTCGGCTGCTTCCTGCTGGCCTATATGACCGCGCGGATGTCGACGCCGGTTCCGTGGCCTAATCCGAGCGAGGTCTTCGCGCTCAATATCGGCGGCCAGGAGGTCCCGCTGATCCTCATCGCGATCATGACCTTCATCCTGATCAGCAGCAGTGGCACGATGGCCATGGCTGTCAATTTCGGTTATCGCCGCGAGCGCGGGAAAACGGCCGCTTTGCTGCTTCTGACCGCCGCGCTCGGCGCGACCTTTGTCGGAATGCAGGCTTTCGAATGGACGAAGCTCATCACCGAAGGCGTGCGCCCCTGGGAAAACCCGTGGGGCGCGGCACAGTTCGGATCATCCTTCTTCATGATCACCGGTTTTCACGGGACGCACGTGACCTTCGGCGTAATCTTCCTGCTGGTTACCGCGCGCAAGGTATGGCGCGGGGACTTCGATACGGGCCAGCGCGGCTTCTTCACAAGCCGCAGGGGCAGCTATGAGAACGTCGAGATCATGGGCCTGTACTGGCACTTCGTCGACCTCGTCTGGGTCTTCATCTTTGCCTTCTTCTATTTGTGGTGAGGTCGCATCCATGGCACAGGCACAAGCACACTCCGGCCAACAGCATCCGATCAGGCTCTACCTCGTCGTCTGGGGATTGCTGTTCGTCCTCAGCACCTTCTCCTATCTCGTCGATTATCTCGGTATCCAGGGCTATCCCCGCTGGACGCTCATCATCGTGTTCATGATGCTAAAGGCCGGACTGATCGTTGCCATTTTCATGCACATGGCCTGGGAACGGCTGGCGCTCGTCTACGCGATATTGCTGCCGCCGCTGCTCGTCCTCGTCTTCGTGGCGATGATGGCGTCGGAGTCGCACTACACGATCTTCACCCGGCTTGCCTTCCTCGGCGGGGCCGGTCCCTGAGTCGGCCGTTGCAGGGCTACATGATCTTCTCGTTCGGATAGACGCCCGATAGGGCGGACTGGCGAACGAACCCGCCGACGTCATGGCCGGTCACCTCGACATTGCACCATGTACCATCACATGAGCGGACGGCGACCCGGACGCGCGCCGCGAGCTTTGCAACGGCATTCGCCGAGGCGCGCGGTGTAGCGCGGATCGGCACCGGCGAGGCCATCCAGGGGCCGATCAGCGCAGTACGGTGGCTGGATAGCAGCGCGCGATGCATGCAGCCGGAGATGCCATCGGCGGATGTCATTTGGCTGGAGAGCACGATGCCGAGCAAGCAGCCGGCAGCCAGCACGCCCAGCCGGTGTGCTGCACGGTATCGACGGCGTGCCATGGCCTAGTTGCAGGATGCCATGCGCTTCAGGGCAGCGGTCACCCCGTTCAGCGAATAAGTATAGGTGGTCGCCGTGCCGCGCTGGGAGACCGCTTCGACCGTCATGTCGCTACCGGAGCGCATGGCGCTGATGACGTCATGCTCGCGCGATTCTTCAAGCACCCAGGCGGACTTGCCCCTGGTGAACATCGTAAACGTCTTGTCGCCGATTGCGATCTTGGCCCGGGAGCCGGGCTTCAGTTCGTAGCCCATGATCGCTTGCGGCTCATATCCGGCGCCCGGCGCCCGACCGATCACGAAGTAATTGCTGCCATGATCGACGCTTGCCGGTTGCTTGCTTGTCGGCACTGTCAGCAAATAGCACACCCTCTCGCCGCCCTTGCTGTAGGAATAGACGCCCCAGTCCTCGAACTGCTTGACCATTGTCGGCTGCGCATGGGCGGCAATTGCACCGGCAAGAGTGAAGGAGAGTACGAGAGCTATTCTTTTCATGGGCATTTTCCCCGCCGAAAGTGTGAGAGACGCTGGTCTTGGAAAAGACCGGCTGGAGCGAACGCGGCGCATTCAAGTCGGCGAGGGTTACCGAGACCTTAATGGCGGGCTGGGGGTAACGAACGTGTGACCGATCGATCGCCTGATGTGAATGGACGGCCAAAACGAAAGGCCGGTCATGTCTTCCATGGCCGGCCCGCAGGCCTAAGGCTCCTCTTCGCCTGATGTTCCGGATGTCAGTTGCCTGTCTGCCGCACCGTCTTCTGAGCGATCGCCTTGGCAAGATCGTCACGCTCCTCGCAGCCGTTCGGGCAAAGCGTCGTCAGTCGTGCGAGCTGGTCGTTCGCCTTGGCCATGTCGCCGGTCTCGACGTAGAGTTCGCCCAGATATTCGCGGGCGGCCTTGTGGTCGGGCTCGAGCTCCAGCGCCTTGGTGTAATAGGTCAGCGAGGTCCGGTAGTCTCCGGTCTTGCGCAGGGTAAAGCCAAGCAGATTGTAGACGTCTGCCTGCTGCGTATCCTCGGCAAGGCCGCGAAGCTCGTCCCGCGCCCCCTGATAATCCCCGGCAGCGATCTTGGCGCGCACCGACGTCAAATCTGGCGCGTTGGTGGATTCGATATTGTCGATGGCGAAGGCCGGAACGGCTTGGATCGCGGGAAGGGCAGCGGTTGCCGCGATCAAGGCGATCGTGCCTGCCAGAACATGTCTCTTCATGATCGTTTCTCCTTCAGTTTCTCATGCCTGGATCTTGGGGGTGAAGCCGTAGACGTTGCCGTCCTTGACGAAGGTGCCGGAGCCCGGGAACGGAAAATGCGAGCCGCAGATCGCGATCTTGTCTGCGATGACGCGGTCGATCAGCTTGCGGCGCGTCTCGATCGCCATCGGCCCGTCCTGGTCGTAGGCGCCCTGCCATTCCGGATGCGGGGCGAGCAAGGCGGGCACGTACATGATGTCGGCCGACACCATCAGCTGTTCGTTTCCGCCGTCGACGAGATAGACGGAGTGGCCGGGCGTATGTCCCGGCGCTGATATCATGCGGATGCCGGGCGCTACCTCGGCGCCGTCCTCGACGAGTTTCCAGTTCTGCCATTTCGGGAAAACATTGGCGATGCGCTGGCCGGCGGCCTTACGGCTTTCCGCAAGCTTTTCGACTCGGCCAGACTCCGTCCACCAGCTATACTCGGCTGCGTTGACGATCAGTTCGGCATCGGGAAAGACGGCCGCATTGGTGCCCTTGTCCATCAGGCCCCAGACGTGGTCCGGATGGAAATGTGAGAGCATGACCGTGTTGATCTTCCTGTAGTCGATGCCCGCCGCCGCCATGTTGGCGGGTAGGTGTGTCGCATTCGCCTGCCACTGGCCGACGCCCGATCCGGCATCCATCATGATCAGCCGGTCGCCCATCTTGAGGACGACGACGGTGAGGGGGATCGGCATGAAACCGGTCGGCAGGCCGGCCTTGGCAAGCGCCTCCTTGGTGTCTTCGATTGAGGCGTTCTTGATGAAGCCTGGGTCGTGCGGCTTTCGCCAGATACCGTCATAGATGGCGGTGACCTCGACCGATCCGACCCTATATCTGTAGAAGCCGACGCTCGGCTCGTCGGGCGTTTCGGCAAAGACGGGTGAAACGAATTCCAGTTTCGAGGCAAGGCCGAAGGCGGCGCCTGCGGCGGCGGTGCCGAGAACGGTACGGCGTGTCATGGTGAACATCGCAAGTCTCCTCTTGTCGGGTGCTATGATGCAGCGGCAACCCGACAATGGGTGCCGCCGCTGCCAGACAAGATCGAGGCCGGCCGGCAGTTATTCCCGGCATGCCGGGCAATCTTCCTAAGCCGATGAAACCGATGAGAGATTTTTCGCGACGGCATCCAGAACCCTTCCCGTGAACGCCTTTCCTCGAAAAAAAATCGCGCCGGGACGGAATAAAATGACGGTCAGGGCGATCTATCTTGCGGAAGGCATAAGGGCGATCCGATGCGGTCGGCCGAACCCGGGGAAGACGATGACAGAGGCTGAGATCGCGGATTTCCTTTCATTCGAATGCCAGCGCACGCCATTAGGTGCCGATCGGGCGATTGCCGGTACCGGGCGGATGGCGGCTCGCCTTCTGAAAGCCCTCTCCGCCATGATCGGCATGTCGTTGGCGATGACGCGGCCGCTGCTCGACCCGCAAGCGGCCACGATGAGGACGCCTGCCGCATCGGCCGAAACGATGCAACGCTTCCAGAAGGCCATCCTTCCGCAGCTGGACGACGCCTACAATTTCGCCCGCTTCCTCAGTCGCGATCCCGATGCTGCTGGAGATATCGTCCAGGAAGCCTTCCTGCGCGCCTATCGGAGCTTCGAAGGCTATCGCGGCGGCGATCCGCGCGCCTGGATGTTTTCGATCGTCAGAAATTGCTACCGCGCCTGGCTACTCGACGGCCGCCGGAAGGCGCATTTCGAAGTGCCGATGGCCGAGGACGTCTCGACCGGTGAAGCGGATATCGCGACTTGCCAGATCGCGTCCGACGACGACACGCCGGAAGCGTCCGTGATCCGCAAGAGCGAGTCCGAGCGCGTACGGCGGGTCATCGGCGATCTTTCCGACCCGATGCGGGAGGTGCTGGTGCTGCGGGAACTCGAGAGCCTGTCCTATCGGCAGATCGCCGAAATCATCGACGCGCCGATCGGCACCGTCATGTCCAGGCTCGCGCGGGCACGGGAGGAGTTCGGCAAAGCCTGGCTGGCCCTGGAAAAGAGCGGGGTGGCGCCATGAGCGATGAAAGCCATAGAGCCTGTCCCGAATGGAGCGACATGCTGCACGGTTTCGTCGACGGTGAGCTCGATTCGGTCCATTCGGCGCAATTCGAGGCGCATCTTGCCGGTTGCGCCTCCTGCAGCGCCGCGCTGGCAAGGGTGACTGCCATGCGGAAGGTCATCGGTGGAAACGGGGTCAAATGGCGCGCGCCGGAAGAAGTGCGTTCTCGGGTCCTAAGTAGCCTGTCCCTCGCGACTGCCGCCTCCGTGGATCCGGAGAAGGCGGCTGCGGCCGAAAACGGCATCTGGCCGCGGATCTTCGCGTTCATCCGGCAATGGAGCCTTGTGCCGTCGCTTGCTGCGCTGGCCGCAAGTCTCTTCCTGTTCGTCAATCTGCCGCGTGGGATAGATATCCAAGATCAGATCGTCGCCAGCCATGTCCGCTCGCTGCTTGCCGATCACCTGGCTGATGTGCAGACCTCGGATCGACACACCGTCAAGCCCTGGTTCAACGGCAAGATCGACTTCTCTCCGCCAGTCGTCGATCTCGCGGCCCAGGGGTTTCCCCTGATCGGGGGCAGGGTCGACTACGTTGGCGGACGGGTCGTCGCGGCTCTGATCTATCGGCTCCGCGGACACGTGATTAATCTCTTTATATGGCCGGGTACGTCGACGGCACCGGGCAGCGCGGAACGCGAGGGATACAATATTAGTCGATGGTCGAGCGGCGGACTGGTGTTCTGGGCGATAACCGATGCCAGCGCCGAAGATCTTGCCGCATTCCGCAAGAATTTTATAGCGCAGGCCGGCTTGGCGCCCGAGGAAGAGCGTCCTTGAAACGAAAGCGCCGGCGGGAACAATCCGGCCGGCGCGATAACATGATGCTTCCTTGCAGGTCTCAGGCCGAAAGCTTGGCCAGAACCTCTTCGTCGACTTCGAAATTCGAGTAGACGTTCTGGACATCGTCATCGTCTTCCAGGCTGTCGATCAGCTTCAGCAGCGACTGGGCACGTTCTTCGTCGACGGGCACGTTGTTCTGGGCGCGCCAGACGGCCTTGACGGTTTCGGCTTCGCCGAGCGAGGTCTCGAGGGCCTTGGCGACTTCGCCAAGAGACTCAAAGGCGCAGGTGATGTAGTGGCCTTCTCCGTCGGTCTCGACGTCGTCGGCGCCGGCTTCGATCGCCGCTTCCATCATCTTGTCGGCATCGCCAGCGGACAGCTTGTAGGTGATCTCGCCAACGTGGTCGAAGGAGAAGGATACCGAGCCCGTTTCGCCAAGTGCGCCGCCGGCCTTCGTAAAGATCGAGCGGACGTTGGAGGCAGTGCGGTTGCGGTTGTCGGTCAGGGCTTCGACGATGATCGCCGTGCCGCCCGGGCCGTAACCTTCGTAACGGACTTCATCGTAGTTCTCGGCGTCGGCGCCAGCAGCCTTCTTGATGGCGCGGTCGATGTTATCCTTCGGCATGGACTGCGCCTTGGCGTTCTGGATTGCCAGACGCAGGCGGGCGTTCATCGCAGGGTCGGGCAGACCGGCCTTGGCCGCAACCGTGATTTCACGTGCGAGCTTGGAGAACATTTTCGATCGCACGGCATCCTGACGGCCCTTGCGATGCATGATGTTTTTAAACTGTGAATGGCCAGCCATGGCACCCCTGTTCACGTCGTATTGTTAGGAATGGGCCGCCTTATAAGAGCGAAATTGGCCGCATTCAAGGGAAAACGGCTCTGTCGCGCCGGTCGCCCGTGTATCCGGAATGGCGGAACAAACCCCAGGAAGTTGACGTTTCACCCACGGACCCTCGAAATGGAAGGAAGTGCTATGGCTAGTTTCAACGAGGCGCGAGAACACCCGGCACGCCAGCTCTGGGACCAGGTGAACGACATTCATGCCGGTATGCTCGGCGTGGACGGGGCCGACATGCACATGCAGCCGATGGCGCCGAACGCCGATCCGAAGACCAACACGATCTGGTTCTATACGAAATCCGATGCGGCGATCGTACGTGCGATCAAGCCGGGGACTCGGGCGCATTTCTGCGTGGTCGGCAAGGATCACGACTACCATGCCTGCCTTGCCGGCAAGATCGAGGTGCGGCCCGACCAGTCAAAGGTAGACGAGTATTGGAACTCGCTCGTCGCCGCCTGGTATGACGACGGCAAGAAGGATCCGAAGCTCACGATGCTCGCCATGCATGTCGACGACGCCGAGATCTGGGTTTCGACAGGCAATAAGCTGAAGTTCGGCTGGGAGATCGCCAAGGCCAACCTCGACGATGACAAGATGCCCGATGTCGGCATCAGGCAGCACTTGCAGTTCGCCTGAGGAGAATAGGCCCGGTGCAGTCCGGGTCTTTTACTGCATGCCCTTCGCGACATAGATCAGCGGCTTTTTCGGCAAGGCGCGCAGCGAGACGGAGATCGTGTTCGTCGGCGCGTAGCTGATGTCGAAATCGGGTCCGAACATCGACAGGAAGCTTTGCAGTGGGCGCGGCTGATGCATCGGCAGGATCAGCGAGGCGCGCAGGCGCTTGATGACGCGGCTCATGCTGTCGGAACCCATCGTCAGCCCACCATCCACCGGCACCATCACGACATCCAGCCGGCCGATGTCCGTGTAGTGGGCCTCCGTCAGTTCGTAATGCAGATGGCCGAGATGACCGATGCAGAGACCGGCAACCTCGAAGATGAAGATCGAGTTCCCATCTTGCTGCGGCGCGCCGAAGCCGCCCCTGATATCGGTTGTGACGTTGCGGATGTAGGTGTCTCCGACCACGAGGTTGATCTTGGCCTTTTCGCCCGGGACGTCGCTCCATCCATGCAGTACATATTTGATGGCCGGGTCGGTCACCAGAGTATAGTGCGAGGAATGGGCGCGGTTCATGGTGACGACCATTGGCGCCTGTGGCGGCGAGTACCAGCCGCTGTAATCGGTCGCGATCGTTACGCCGCCTGGCGTTTCAATGAGGAAGGTGGAGTGCCCGATGTAGGTCAGCGCAACCGATTGGTCGGTGGCGCCGGCACCGATGATCGGTGACGGGCCTGTGAAGCTGGCAAAGGTCGCTTGCGGGATCGATTGGGCGATGGCCTGGCACTGGCTGACGTTTCGCCGTTCCTCCTGAGCGGCGGCGGCTTCCGCGGCAACCAGGACCATCAGGCAGGCGATTGCGAAAACAAGAAAACGCGGCTTCATGCCACTTCCTCCAGCGCTCTCACGGATAGGCTCGGGAGGATGCGGCAAGGCGCAGCAGCGGTCCAGTTGAAATCCGGAGTCGCTTCTCACGTTTGCGTCATGGCGGGAAAGGCTCTAGGTGTGTGGTCCCGGAATGAGATGGTGCGGATTGATTTTGAAGATTGACGGGTCCCTTGTCCAGGCGTTGCAGATTGCTTGATAGGGCGTTCGCCATCGGAGCGCCTTGAGGTGTTTGGCGAAGTTGTAAGCAGTGACGAAGGCCAAGACATGGGCCTTGAGACTTTCCAGGTCGTCATAATGGTAGACCTTGACGGTGGCGTCCTTGATGGTTCGATTCATCCGCTCGGCCTGGCCGTTCGTCCAAGGAT
>NZ_KB897844.1:0-73366 GCF_000377185.1 Rhizobium sp. 42MFCr.1 | reverse complement strand
CCACCACGATGGCCTCCTCAGCCGGCGTCAGCACCGTGCTCTTGGGAGACTTAGGCCCCATCGGTGCATCGGCCGTCGTGGTCCGCTCGCGCCATTTGGCCACCGTCTTCGAGTTCAGGCCGTAGCGGGCGGCAAGGGACCGGGTACTTTCATGCGACGCTTGGAGTTCGGCTCGAAGACGCGGCGTCGTGCGGGCGCTGCCGTGAAGAATACTTCCCATAATGCATCCTCTTCCTGACGACTCAGGTTCAATGATGCACCATCACACTCAGGGACTACACACCTAGAGCTCAGCCTTAATCTTCTCCGCGTTCGCCGCGAGTACGGCATTGTCTTCCATCTGCCCGGAATGCGGACGCAGGGCCGTACCTTCAAAACGCGGGATTATGTGGAAGTGCAGGTGAAAGACGGTCTGGCCGGCGGCTGGTTCGTTGAACTGGCAGACGAAGACGCCGTCGGCGTCGAAGGCTTCCTTGACGGCATTGGCGATCTTCTGGACGACGGGGATGGTCTTGGCGAGAACGGTCGGGTCCGCATCGAGCAGGTTGCGTGACGCCGCCTTGGGAAGGACAAGCACATGGCCCGGAGCCTGCGGCATCACGTCCATGAAGGCGATCGTGTCGCTGTCTTCGTAAATGCGGTGCGAGGGAATTTCGCCACGCAGGATCTTGGCGAAAATGTTGTTGCTGTCGTAGGCGGCGCTGGTCATACGAACTCTCCTCGTTGCTGCTGTGATCGCGTAGCGCGGCAGGGGCGAAAGCGTCAATCCTCCTGCTGGCGCTCGCCCTTTCGAAACGGGCTGTGCTCCGTCAGGATCTCGTTCATGTGCTCTACGTCGTCACGCTCGCGCTCGAGATAGTCGGCTATAGCCCGCCGCAACCCAGCATGAGCAACATAATGCGCGGAGTGAGTTGTCACCGGCAGGTAACCTCGTGCCAGCTTGTGCTCGCCCTGGGCGCCGGCTTCCACCCGTTTGAGGCCTTTCGCCAATGCAAAGTCGACTGCCTGATGATAGCAGACTTCGAAATGCAGGAACGGATGGTCCTCGATGCAGCCCCAATGACGGCCATAAAGCGTATCGCCGCCGATGAAGTTGATCGCGCCGGCAATATAGCGACCGTCACGCTTTGCCATGACGAGCAGGATGTCATCGGGCATGCGCTCGCCGATCAGCGAGTAGAATTTGCGCGTCAGGTAAGGCCGGCCCCATTTTCGGCCGCCCGTGTCCATATAGAATTCGAAGAACTGGTCCCAGATCCGTTCTGTCAGATCGCGACCGGTCAGCCAATCAATTTCAATGCCGTGTTCGAGTGCGGTGCGGCGTTCCTTGCGAAGTGCTTTGCGCTTGCGCGACGCGAGCGTTTCCAGAAACTCCTCGTGATTGGCGTAGCCTTCGTTGATGAAGTGGAACTGCTGATCCGTCCTGTGCAGGTAGTCCTCACCTTCGAAGATGCCGATCTCGTCTTCGGGCACGAATGTGATGTGGGCGGAAGAGACGCCAAGCCGGCGCACGACCTCCTTGAGGCTCTCGGCAATTGCGTGCTGGATCGGCAGGCGCTGCAGACCTTCGGCGACAAGCAGGCGCGGGCCGGTCGCAGGGGTAAAGGGGATGGAGCATTGCAGCTTCGGATAGTAGCGTCCGCCGGCTCGTTCGAAAGCATCGGCCCAGCCGTGGTCGAAAACATATTCTCCCTGGCTGTGGTTCTTGAGATAACCGGGCAGGGCGCCGATGAGTTCGCCTTTGTCGGTTTCCAATAGAAGATGATGACCCATCCAGCCGGTTTGTGCGGTCCCCGATCCTGATTCCTCCAGCGAGGACAGGAAAGCATGCGACACGAACGGATTGTAGGCGAGAACGCTGCCTTTGCGGGAGGCCCCGGAAAGCTGAGACCAGCTCTCCGGGGAAATCGCGGTGAAAGACCGCTCGATGCGGATTGAAAGTTCGTCTGTCATGGAGCGAATGCGAGACCGTTTGGGAGGAGAATAGGGCCCACCAACAGTCTGAGCATGATCTTGTCCAAAAAGCGAGCGTCAAACCGAAACGCGCGGATCGAATCCTTCGAACGTCATCTGATCGGCATTCTCGAAGGTATGCTTTCGCCCCTTTTCGTCGCGGACGGTCCAGGTGATGACAACCATGCCCTTTTCGCGCTGGGCGGTTATGAACGGGTTCGGCAGGTCGGCGACGAAATAGGAAATGAAGTCAAGGCCGAGTTTTATCGCCTTTTCATGCACTTCGAATTCTTCCGGCTTGTTGCCACCTGCCGTCAGCCCGAGAGGATAGGGGGCATTGAGCGCCTTCAGATCGCGAAGCAGCCAGTGGTCGAAGCTCATGAGGGCGACCTTGCCTTCATAGCCCTCAAGCACTTCGAGAACTGCTTCGGCAAAGCCCTCGTCATCGGCCTCGCGGCCTTTCAGCTCGATGACCAAGGGAACCTGACCCTTGACGAGATCGAGCAGCTGCCGCAGCGTCGGGATCTTGTCGGTCGTCCCGCCGACGGAGATGAGACCGAGCTCCTTGGACGTGCGTTCGCGCACGTCTCCCTTCAGATTGCACAGACGCTCCAAATCCTCGTCATGGAAGACAACAGGAACGCCGTCGGACGCATAGTGCAGATCGCACTCGATCGCGAATCCTGCATCGACTGCGCGCGTGAAGGCGGAGAGTGTGTTTTCCCAGACCGTCTTGTTGAGGTCATGATAGCCGCGATGGGCGACCGGTTGCTCCTTGAGCCATGCTGCTGAGGTCATCAGGCAATTTCCACGATCGCATCGATTTCGACAGCGGCGTTCATCGGCAACGCGGCCATGCCGACGGCGGCGCGCGCATGCTTTCCGGCCTCGCCAAGCACGCCTGCAATCAGGTTGGAGGCGCCATTGATGACGAGGTGCTGTTCGACGAAATCAGGAGTGGAGGCCACGAAGCCGTTGAGCTTGATGACGCGCTTGATGCGACCGAGATCGTCGCCGAGGGCAGCGCTTGCTTGGGCGATGATGTTGATGGCGCAGAGTTCCGCGGCGCGCTGGCCGGTTGCGACGTCTACATTCTTGCCCAGGTGACCGAGAACAGCAATCTTTCCGCCCTCGAGCGGCAGCTGTCCGGAGATATAGAGAAGGTTCCCGCTGATGACGTAGGGGACGTAGTTGGCGGCCGGTGCAGCAGCCTCAGGCAGGGATATCCCCATTTCTTTCAGGCGTGCAGCGATTTGATCGGGCATTTTCCTCTCCGCTTTTATTGTCAATAGTTCTAAAATTATGCATCAAGGCTTGGAATCTGCTTTGTGACATTTTCGAGCCTCGATTTGGCCGAAAGCGTTCTTATAACATTGCAGGCGAGTCCAACAGGAGATTGTCAATGTTCCGATCGAGTCTTGCCGCACTTCTTCTGGCGAGCGTTTCGACGACCGTCCATGCGGCCGCGCCGGTAACGAGTGCGGCGATCGCGACTGGCCTCGTTGCTCACCGGGCGGTCTACGATCTGGAATTGAAGGATGCCTCCGAGCGCTCCGGCATTTCGGGCATGTCGGGCCGCATGGTTTATGAGTTCGACGGCAATTACTGCACGGGCTTCACCACTAACTTCCGTTTCGTTACCCAGATCGATACGGGCGATGCCGTCCGCGTCAGCGACCAGCAGACAAAGACCTTCGAGAACCTCAAGGACCGCCGGTTCACCTTCGACACCAAATCCTTCACCGACGACCAGCTCGACAAGGAGGTTAACGGTGCCGCGCAGGACCAGGCTGAAGGTGTCAAGGTTGCCTTGACCCAGCCGACCAGCAAGGAGTTGCAGCTGGCGGCAAGCCGGTTCCCAACGGAACATATGCTGGACGTGATCCAGAACGCCAAGGCTGGCAAGCGCCTGTTCGAGGCGCGCGTCTTTGACGGCTCGGACGATGGAGACAAGGCGTTGGTGACGACGACGGTGGTCGGAAAGCAGGTGGCGCCCGCAACCGACGAGGCCGATGCGGGCAACGCTGGCGCCTTCTCGAGGGCAGCCTTCTGGCCGGTCACGATCTCGTATTTCAACGAGAATACGAAGACGGACGCTTTGCCGGTCTACCGTATGTCGTTCAAGCTCTATGAAAATGGCATCACGCGTGATCTGACGATGGACTATGGCGATTTTGTTTTGAGCGGCAGGCTTGCGAAGCTCGAACTGCTCGACAGCAAATCGGCTGCCTGCAAATAACCGGAATGTAGCAAGTGCAACAAGCAGGACATCCCTACCTAAACTCGCACTTCATGAACTTTGTCGCGGGCTGAAGGTTCGATTTCCCAGCTTGAACGGGCCTAATCAGTCTGAAACAGGCGCCCTTTGAACAACCTCTAGAACGTCACGCGTCCGTGTGGCGCGTGAGCCCCATGTGACATCGAATTCTTGGCCCGGCGATCGCATCGCGGCGTTCGCTGCCTCCAAACTAGAGAATTCATAGAAGGCAGTGTGCTTCGAGGGATTGGTTCGGCTCCAAGCGCGCCACGCGTGGAGTGCCCCAAAAGCGCGTACTGCGTCTGGCATATGGCGATCATACCAATCGTCGAAAGGCGCTCGGTCCGCTTCGTTGGGAATATCTGCCTGCACTATTAAAAGCGCTAGAGTGGACATTTTCCGTCCCTTCTCAGATCGCGCATGGCAGGGCGCTCGCCGCTAAGCATATAGGAGATCCGCACGGTTCGCGACAACGCTCTGTCGCATTGCCTCCGAACCTTCGACGAACGCTTGGACACGGTTTTGAGCAGCAATTTTTATGGCATCCGCTGTCTAGTTTCGCAAAGAACCGTCACGAATGCGCACGCCGACGATTGTCGCTAAGTAAACCCTCTCTATGCTAGTAATTCGAAAGGCGTGCTGATTTGGGCGCTAGAGTCGGATTGGAGTGAGAATCTTGACGATGCGGCATGGTGTTTTGAGTGGTGGACTCTATGGTATTTCAACGGGACTGGTTGCGCTGACGTTGTTCGTGAGCCCTCCGGCCCTCGCTGCAGATTGCGGCAGCACGCCGGCGGCAGGAGTTAATTGGAGTGAATGCACCAAGAGGAATCTCATGTTGCAAGGGAGCGACTTCCAGGGTGCCAACCTGGGAGATGCCGATCTCAGCCTGACCAATCTCAGCCACACCAACCTGACCGGAACGAATTTCGAGAAGGCAACACTGGTGCGGGCATGGCTTACGGGAGCGCAGGCCGGCAAGGCGAACTTCTCGAAAATCGAGGCCTATCGATCCGGCTTCGAGAACGTTTTCGCAGAAGGAGCGTCGTTCGCCGGCGCGGAACTCCAACGCTCCAATTTCAATGGTGCAAAGCTCAGTGGTGCGAATTTTGAGAAGGCCGAACTTGGCCGCGCAAGTTTTGACAGAGCCGTTCTTACGGGCGCACGGTTCTCGCTCGCCAATCTATCTCGCGCTGACCTCAGCGAGGCAACATTTGAAGGACCGGTGGCGTTCGATCGCGCCTTCATGTTTCTGACGCGGATCGAAGGGCTTGATTTGTCTGCCGCGACTGGTCTCGAGCAGGCTCAGGTCGATCTTGCCTGCGGGGATGCCAAGACCAAGTTGCCCGCCGGTCTCTCCGCGCCGACAAGCTGGCCCTGCGAGTCCGATTGACGCTTGGCGCGGTGGTGGACGCCAAGGGCCTGCCGGCCCATCCTCTCCACCCCACGCTGGCTGCCGGCTCCGAATGTCGCTTTTTTCGCAGGAAGCCTTGATTTTCTGCGGAAGGGAGGGTAAGGCCACCCGCATTCCACACGTAAGGCATGGGATGGTCCGGGAGAAATCCGGATTGTTCCGCCCGGTGGCATCCTCGAAGAGGGTGCTGTTAGCCTTGCGGAGGTTCAACCGGAAAAGGATTACAAGGCATGGCATTGCCCGATTTTTCTATGCGCCAGCTCCTCGAAGCAGGCGTCCACTTCGGCCACCAGACGCACCGCTGGAACCCGAAGATGAAGCCGTACATTTTCGGCGATCGTAACAACATCCACATCATCGACTTGGCTCAGACCGTTCCGATGCTGTCGCGCGCCCTGCAGGTTGTCTCCGACACCGTTGCTCGTGGCGGCCGCGTTCTCTTCGTCGGCACCAAGCGCCAGGCTTCCGAGCTGATCGCTGACTCGGCCAAGCGTTCCGCTCAGTACTATGTCAACTCGCGTTGGCTCGGCGGTATGATGACCAACTGGAAGACGATCTCCAACTCGATCCAGCGCCTGCGCAAGCTCGACGAAATCCTGTCTTCGGAACAGTCCGGCTACAACAAGAAAGAGCGCCTGAACCTCGAGCGCGAGCGCGAAAAGCTCGACAAGGCTCTCGGTGGTATCAAGGATATGGGCGGCACGCCGGACCTGATGTTCATCATCGACACCAACAAGGAAAAGATCGCGATCGACGAAGCCAAGCGCCTCGGCATCCCGGTTGTCGCAATCATCGACTCGAACTGCGATCCTGATCTGATCGACTATCCGATCCCGGGCAACGACGACGCCTCGCGCGCCATCGCTCTCTACTGCGACCTGATCGCACGCGCTGCCATCGACGGTATCGCTCGCCAGCAGAGCTCGTCGGGCCGCGATCTCGGCGCATCGATCGAAGCTCCGGTTGAGCCGGCGCTCGAAGGCGAAGCCGAAGCCTGATAAAAGAAGCAGTCGGGCTGGATGGCCCGTCATGCTTTCCAGAGATTGGGAAAAGGCCGCTCGCGACTTTCTAAAGTTCGGCGGCCTTGACCGTTTCAGGCGAGGGCGATCAGTCTCTCGCCATTTGAGTTTCGTATGAGGCGTCTTTCATCACGCTGTCATACATACAGGTACATTTCGTGCCTCAATCCGGTGTTGCACCGCCTTTGCGGGCCACCGTTTGAACCGACAAGAGGAAGCTTATGACCGAGATTACGGCTGCACTGGTGAAGGAACTGCGCGAGAAGTCCGGCGCAGGAATGATGGACTGCAAGAAGGCGCTGCTCGAAAACAACGGCGACATCGAAGCATCGATCGACTGGCTGCGCGCCAAGGGCATCTCCAAGGCCGACAAGAAGGCCGGCCGCGCTGCTGCTGAAGGCCTGATTGCCATTGCCGGCGCCGGTCACAAGGCTGTCGTCGTCGAGCTGAACTCGGAAACGGACTTCGTTGCCCGCAACGATGCCTTCCAGGATCTCGTTCGCGGCATCGCCAACGTTGCCCTGTCCACCGATGGCACGGTTGAAGCCATTGCTGCCGCGACATACCCGGCATCCGGCAAGCCGGTCGCCGACACCATCAAGGACGCGATCGCGACCATCGGCGAAAACATGACGCTCCGTCGCGCTGCCAAGCTCGAAGTCGAGCACGGCGTTGTTGCGACCTACATCCACAACGCTGCTGGCGACGGCATCGGCAAGCTCGGCGTGCTCGTCGCCCTGAAGTCGGAAGGTGACAAGGCCGTCCTGACCTCGATCGGCCGCCAGGTTGCCATGCACATCGCTGCGACCAACCCGCTCGCCATCCGCGTCGAAGAAGTCGACGCTGCCGTTGCCGAGCGCGAACGCAACGTCTTCATCGAACAGGCCCGCGAATCCGGCAAGCCGGAAGCCATCATCGAAAAGATGGTCGAAGGCCGTATGCGCAAGTTCTTCGAAGAAGTTGCTCTGCTCTCGCAGGCTTTCGTCATCAACCCCGACCTGACGGTCGGCGCTGCTGTCAAGGAAGCAGAAAAGGAAGCCGGCGCCAAGATCGAAGTCGTCGGCATGGCACGCCTTCTCCTCGGCGAAGGCGTCGAGAAGGAAGAGAGCGACTTCGCTGCTGAGGTGGCCGCTGTCGCCAAGGGCTGATCGACCTATACATGTGAAAACCGAAGGGCATCGCGTGACAACGCGGTGCCCTTCGTGTATCCGGCACACAGCGGTAATATACGAGGAGCCACGATGTCGTCAGAGCCTGTCTACAAACGCGTTCTACTCAAGGCTTCCGGCGAAGCCCTCATGGGCAGCCAGGGATTTGGAATTGATGTAGCGGTCGCAGACCGCATTGCGGCTGACATAGCCGAAGCGCGGCAGATGGGTGTGGAAGTCGGCGTCGTCGTCGGCGGCGGCAACATCTTCCGCGGTGTCGCAGTTGCCTCCAAGGGTGGCGATCGCGTTACCGGCGACCACATGGGCATGCTCGCGACCGTCATCAACGCGCTGGCGCTGGCAACGTCGCTGCGCAAGCTGAACATCGACACTGTTGTGCTCTCGGCGATTGCGATGCCGGAGATCTGCGAGAGTTTCTCGCAGCGCGCGACGCTCTACCATCTGTCGCTCGGCCGCGTCGTGATCTTCGCAGGCGGCACCGGCAACCCGTTCTTCACGACGGACTCGGCAGCCGCGCTGCGCGCCGCCGAAATGGGAGCGGAAGCGATCTTCAAGGGAACGCAAGTCGATGGTATTTATTCGGCTGATCCGAAAAAGGATCCCGAGGCGACGCGCTTCGACCACCTGACGCACAAGGAAGTCCTCGACAAGGGACTGGCCGTCATGGACGTCGCGGCAGTGGCGCTTGCACGGGAGAATTCCATTCCGATCATCGTCTTCTCGATCCACGAGAAGGGTGGTTTTGCTGAAATCCTCAAAGGCGGTGGCCTCAAGACCATCGTCTCTGATAACTGATTGAGTGGGCGGCCTGCTTTGCCGCAGCTTCTACCAAGACGGGAGCAATAAAATGAGTGAAGGCATCGACATCAAGGAACTCAAGCGCCGCATGGATGGCGCGATTTCCGCGTTCAAGCACGATATCGCATCGCTGCGCACCGGCCGCGCCTCGGCCAACATTCTCGACCCTGTCATGGTCGAGGCCTATGGTTCGCGCGTGCCGCTGAACCAGGTGGCAAACGTGACCGTTCCAGAGCCGCGCATGCTTGGCATCTCCGTCTGGGACAAGTCGATGGTCAACGCCGTCGATCGCGCGATCCGCGAGGCCAACCTCGGCCTCAATCCGATCATCGATGGCCAGAACCTGCGTATCCCGCTGCCGGAGCTCAACGAGGAGCGCCGCAAATCGCTGGTGAAGGTCGCCCACGACTATGCCGAGAAGAGCAAGGTTGCGATTCGCCATGTACGTCGTGACGGCATGGACGGCCTTAAGAAAGCCGAAAAAGACGGTGCGATTGGCCAGGACGAAAGCCGGGCACAATCAGATCGTGTGCAGAAGATGACCGACGAGACGATTTCTGAGGTCGACCGCTTGCTTGGCGAGAAGGAAAAGGAAATCATGCAGGTTTAAGGCGCGCTGCGGCTGCGCCTTGGCTGCAAGAACCGGACGGGAAATGTCGGAACGAACATTTTTGACTGTGCCAGAACACGTTGCCATCATCATGGACGGCAACGGCCGATGGGCAAAGCAGCGCGGGCTTCCGCGGACGATGGGGCATCGAAAGGGCGTTGACGCTGTGCGCGAGGCCGTGCGCGCAGCGGGCGACGTCGGGATCAAATATCTCACGCTCTTCGCCTTCTCGTCGGAAAACTGGCGGCGTCCGGAAACGGAGGTCTCGGATCTCCTCGGATTGCTGAAAGCCTTCATTCGTCGTGACTTGGCGGAACTGCATCGCCAGAACGTGCGCGTGAAAGTGATTGGCGACCGGCACAGCCTCAAGAGCGACATCCTCGATCTTCTCGTGGATGCGGAAGAGACCACAAAGACGAATACCGCGCTGACGCTCATCATCGCCTTCAACTATGGCTCGCGCGACGAGATCGCGCGTGCGATGGCGAGCCTTGCACGGGATGTCGAGGCAGGACGGCTGAAGGCGCAGGATATTTCTCCGGCGCTGATCGATGCGCGGCTCGACACGGCCGGGATCCCGGATCCGGACCTGATCATCCGCACAAGTGGTGAAGAACGCCTTTCCAACTTCCTGCTCTGGCAGGCGGCCTACTCCGAGTTCATTTTCGTGCCCGAGTATTGGCCCGATTTCAGCCGGGAGATCTTCTACTCGGCGTTGGAAACCTTCGCGTCGCGCGACCGTCGCTTTGGCGGACTGGTGGCACAGACGGCTGCGGCAGTGGGCACCTGATGCAGCAGGAGCTGAAGCTGCGCATTATTTCGGGCGTAATCCTTGCCGTTATCGTTCTGCTCGCCACTTGGTACGGCGGCGTTGCCTTCAGCCTGCTGTCGGCAGCGATCGGACTGCTGATCTACTATGAATGGTCGACCATTACGAAGCTTGCCACGGAACAGCCGGTCGCCAATGCGATCGGTTGGATAGGGCAGGCGGCAATCGCGGTGGCCGTCGTTGCGGGGACGCTTGGATATTCCCTGCTGCTACTGGTGCTGTTCTTCCTGATTGCTGTCGGCTTCGTGCTTGTGTCCGGCGTATCGCGCTGGTTTCCCACGGGGATCGTGTACGCCGGTCTTACGGGAATTGCCCTTTCGAGCATCCGCGGCTCCGATAGCGTCGGCCTTTTCGCGATGCTCTTTGTATTCGCAGTCGTGTGGTCGACCGACATTCTTGCTTATTTCGTCGGGCGCGCCATCGGTGGCCCGAAGCTGGCGCCGAAGATATCTCCCGGAAAGACATGGTCCGGCGCTATTGGCGGCGCCGTTTCCGCTGTGATCGCCGGTAGCCTGGTTGCCTATTTTGCCTTTCCGCAGAGCCTCGTGCTCGCGGCTCCGGTTGCGTTCATCCTATCGGTATGCAGTCAGAGCGGCGATCTCTTCGAATCCTTCATCAAGCGTCGCTTCGGCGTCAAGGATTCGAGCCACCTGATTCCAGGGCATGGCGGCGTCATGGACCGTGTCGACGGGCTCATTTTCGCCTGCTTTGCGGCGTTCTTGCTAGCTGGGCTTTTTTCGCTGATAAAGGGCGGCGAAATAGCGTCGCTCGGTGCAGCCCTGTTCGGCGTATAATGTCTGCAAAGGCTGGCGGAAAAATCAGATGCTTGGCTTGACCGGTATATTGGCATTCCTGACGGGCTATATCGTGCCCTTTGTCCTCGTGCTGTCATTGCTCGTTTTCGTGCATGAAATGGGCCACTATCTGGTGGGGCGATGGAGCGGCATCCGCATATTGGCGTTCTCGATCGGCTTTGGTCCGGAATTGCTCGGCTTCACCGACAAGCATGGAACGCGCTGGAAGCTCTCACTGATACCGCTGGGCGGCTATGTCCGCTTCTTCGGCGACGAGGATGTATCGAGCAAGCCCGATGACGACAAGCTCGCGTCAATGTCGGAAGAGGATCGTGCGCGGTCCTTCGCCGGTGCGAAGCTGTGGAAGCGTGCCGCAACGGTTGCTGCCGGCCCGATAGCGAATTTCATCCTGGCGATTGCGATTTTTGCGGTTCTCTTCTCGATCTACGGTCGATCGGTTGCTGATCCTGTGGTTGCCGAAGTCAAGCCGGGCAGCGTTGCAGCCGAAGCGGGCGTCGTGCCTGGCGACCTTCTGATCGCCATCGATGGCGCGAGGGTCGAGACTTTTGACGACGTCCGGCGCTACGTCAGCATTCGGCCCGAGCAGCAAATTGTCGTAACGATCGAGCGCAACGGCCAGAAGCTGGATGTGCCGATGGTGCCGGCGCGAACCGATATGACCGACCAGTTCGGCAACAAGATCGAAATCGGCCTGATCGGCATCGTCACCAACCAGGAGGTCGGCCACTTCCGGGTACAGACCTACTCGCCGCTGGAGGCGGTCAAGGAAGGCGCGATTCAGACCTGGCACATCGTAACTGGCACCTTCAAGTATATTGGCAACCTGATCTCCGGCTATATGAAGCCAGACCAGCTTGGCGGACCGATCCGCGTGGCTCAGGCTTCCGGTCAGATGGCGACGTTGGGCGTTGCAGCTTTGCTTCAGCTTGCCGCTGTCTTGTCTGTTTCCATCGGATTACTGAATTTGATGCCGGTTCCGGTACTTGATGGCGGACATTTGATGTTCTATGCGATTGAAGCGGTGAGGGGAAAACCGTTGGGTTCGTCTGCGCAGGACATTGCGTTTCGCATTGGCTTGGCGATGGTTTTGAGCTTGATGGTTTTTGCCACCTGGAACGATATAAGTGCTTTGATTGGTTGATTGCTCGACGAGGGAAATTACCATTTATTTACGATGTTTCAAAGCTGTAGTGGCGAATGCGTCACGCTTTGAAATGAAGTAAACAGAAATTAACTTGCTCCCTTGCTTGTAAGACAAAAGCGGGTAAAACGACACACGTGACCGGAATCGGGGGACGCCTGGGGCCGGGGACGAGAAAAAAGGTAATGGGTGAAATGAAGGCTGGTTCAAGATTTTTGAACGCAGTATCGGCGGTTGCGCTGTCTGCAGGTATTGTTGCTTCGGGAGCAGGTGCAGCGGTTTTCGTCTCCGCTACGACGGCAGAAGCTGCAGTGATTCAGCGCATCGATGTGCGCGGCGCCAGCCGTGTCGGCGCTGAGGCCGTTCGCTCGAACCTCACAATCCAGCCTGGCCAAAGCTTTTCCAACACCGACATCGATGACTCTGTGAAGCAGCTTTACGACACGGGCTATTTCTCCGACGTCAAGATTTCCGTTTCCGGCGGCACGCTGGTCGTGACGGTCCAGGAAGCGCAGCTCATCAACCAGGTCGTCTTCAACGGCAACCGGAAGATCAAGGACGACAAGCTTGCTGCGATCGTGAAGACGCACGCGGCCGGACCTTTTAACGACGCGCAGATCCAGGCGGACATTCAGTCGATCAAGGACGCGTATGCGGCAACCGGTCGCAGCGAGGTCCAGGTGACCACGCAGGTCGTGCCGCTCGGCGAAGGTCGCGTCAATCTGGCTTTCGTCATTGACGAAGGTGATCGCACCAAGATCGGCGCCATCAATTTCGTTGGCAACAATGCCTATAGCTCCGGCCGTCTCGCTTCGGTCATCAACACGAAGCGCTCCAACTTCCTGTCGTTCCTGACACGCAAGGACGTCTACAGCGAAGACAAGCTTCGCGCTGACGAAGAGGCGCTGCGTCAGTTCTATTACAATCGCGGCTTTGCCGACTTCCGTATCATCTCGTCGGACGCGACCTTCGACGAGGCGACCAACAAGTACACGTTGACCTTCAATATCGAAGAAGGTCCGCGCTACAATTTCGGCGCCGTAACCGTGCAATCGACGGTTCCCGGAGTTGATGCCACGCAGTTGCAGGGGCTCGTCCGCACTCGCGAGGGCCAGGTCTACAGCGCCAAGGAAGTCCAGAAGTCGATGGAAGCGATCTCTGACCAGGTCGCCTCCGCTGGATATCCTTTTGCGCGCGTAACGCCGCGCGGCAATCGTGACCTGGCGAACAACACGATCGGCGTCGAATACCTCGTTGACCAGGGCGAGCGCGCCTATGTCGAGCGTATCGAAATCCGCGGCAACAGCCGCACGCGCGACTTTGTCATTCGTCGCGAGTTCGACATGAGCGAAGGCGACGCCTTCAATCAGCAGATGATCACGAGGGCAAAGCGCCGTCTCGAAGCTCTCGGCTACTTCTCGTCGGTCAACATCTCGACGCAGCCGGGCAGCTCTCCGGACCGCGTTGTCGTTGTGGTTGATGTGCAGGACCAGTCGACGGGTTCGTTCGGTATCGGCGCGGGCTATGCGGCCGGCGGCGACGGCCTGCTGCTTGAAGCTTCGGTCGAGGAAAAGAACTTCCTGGGTCGCGGTCAGTATATCAAGATCAGCGCTGGTGGTGGTCAGGAAGGTTCTCGTACCTATGGCTTGAACTTCACTGAGCCTTACTTCCTCGGTTACCGTTTGGCTGTCGGTTTCGACCTCAATCACAGCGAGACGTCGAGCAACGATAACTACGACTACGAAGAAAACAGCGGTGTTCTTCGTGCCACGGCGCCGATCACGGAAGATCTGGCGACGACGTTCCGCTACAACTACAAGCAGATGAAGTACGATCCCTCGGGTTCGCTGAGCGATCTGTCTGCGCCGTATCAGAACCTTGTTGAGAATAGCCCATGGGTAAAGTCGTCTGTTTCGCAGACGCTGACCTACAACACGCTTGACGACATGACGCTGCCGCGCGAAGGCATCTACGCAAGCGTTACGCAGGAAATTGCTGGTATCGGCGGTGACTCGCAGTTCTATAAGATCTACGGCAAGGCGCGGTATTTCCATCTGCTGGCCGATGATGCTGACATTATCGGCTCGGTTACGGGTTCGGCGGGTTATGTTGTAGGCTTTGACAAGAGCCTGAACGTCTTTGACCAGTTCACGCTGACCAACGGCGATATCAGAGGCTTCGAAAACAAGGGCATCGGCCCGCGCATTGCCGGGGCGAACGACGATCCGCTCGGCGGTACGACCTATTTCACGGTCTCGGCTGAAGCGACGTTCCCGCTCCCGTTGGTTCCGCGCGACTTTGGCCTGCGTGGCGCCTTGTTCGCCGACGCTGGCACGCTGTTCGGCAATGATGTCGACCCGCTCGGTGATACTGTGAACGGCGAAGATGCGTCACTCCGTGCGTCCGTCGGCGTTGGTCTTATGTGGGCGTCGCCATTCGGTACGCTGCGCGTCGACTACGCTATTCCGGTCGCCAAGGAAGACTTTGACAAGACGCAGCACTTCAAGTTTGGCATAAACAACCAATTCTGATATCGGCAGTCCGGAACCGTAAAACCGAATTCCGTTCTGGAGATTTGCCGATGGAGCAAAATAGCTTTTTTCTGCCCCATGATGGCGTGAAACTCTCGGAGTTGGCGCAGTATCTTGGGGCAGAGCTTGCTGACCCCAAAAATGCAGATGTCGTGATCCGTTCCGTTTCCCCCGTAAGTCGGGCGAAGGCGGGCGATCTCTGTTACATCATCTCGAAGCGGAGCAAGGACGAGCTTGCGACGTGCGAAGCGTCTGCAGTGCTTTGCAGCGCGGGGCTGCGCTCGCTGGTGCCGGATCATCTGCCTGTTCTGATTTCGAAGAATGCCCATGCGGCCTTTGCGATGGCGGGAGGTTTCCTCTACCCGAAGGCGCTGCGCCCAGAAGCCCTTTTTTCCGAAGCCCCTGGTATTTCGGATCGCGCGGTTGTTGATCCTACGGCCCGTCTCGAAGGGAAGGTTTCGATCGAGCCGATGGCGGTGGTCGGTGCGCACGCTGAAATCGGCGAGGGTACACATATTGGCGCCGGCGCTATCATTGGGCCCAACGTCAAGATCGGCCGCAATTGCACGATCGCGGCTGGCGCAAGCGTGCTCTGCGCCCTCATTGGCAACAGCGTCATCATTCACAATGGTGCACGGATCGGCCAGGATGGTTTCGGCTACGCTCCGGGTCCACGCGGGATGATCAAGATCGTTCAGATCGGCCGGGTGATCATCCAGGATCATGTCGAGATTGGCGCGAATACAACGATTGATCGTGGTACGATGGATGATACGGTCGTCGGCGAGGGCACGAAGATCGACAATCAGGTCCAGATCGGCCACAACGTCCGCATCGGGCGTCACTGTGCCATCGTTTCGCAGGTCGGCATTGCCGGCAGTACGGTGCTTGGCGACGGCGTGCAGATCGGCGGTCAGGCAGGACTGAACGGACATATCAAGATTGGCGACGGGGTGCAGATCGCTGCAAAGAGCGGCGTGATCGGAGACATCCCCGCTGGTGAGCGCTACGGCGGTGTGCCGGCCCGCCCCATCAACGATTTTCTACGGGAGACGGCCGCGATTTTGGCGCGATCAACCGGCGGCAAGAAAACGGGAGAAAAGAATGACTGAGGAAGCAAAGACTTCGCTCTCTTCGGCAGATATCATCGAGATCATGAAGCTGCTGCCACACCGGTATCCGTTCTTGCTCGTAGACCGGATTATCGAGATCGATGGCGACGAATCCGCGGTCGGTATCAAGAACGTGACTGCAAACGAACCGCATTTCACCGGTCACTTTCCGGAATCGCCAATTATGCCGGGAGTTCTGCTCATCGAGGGGATGGCGCAGACGGCCGGCGCGATCTGCGCCAAGAAGCAGGGCGAAACCGGCAATCTCGTCTACTTCATGACGATCGATAACGCGCGTTTCCGCAAGCCGGTCGTTCCCGGCGATCGCGTCGAATACCACGTGAAGAAACAGAAACAGCGCGGTAATATCTGGAAGTTCCATTGCGATGCTAAGGTTGATGGAGCGCTCGTCGCCGAAGCCGACATCGGGGCGATGATCGTTCGCAAGGATCAGGCATGAGCACGATAGCAGCCAGCGCCAGCATTCACGCCATGGCGGTCGTCGAAGATGGCGCCGTGATTGGCGAGAACGTGAAGATCGGCCCTTTCTGCCATGTCGGGCCGAAGGTCGTGCTGGGTGATAACGTGGAGTTGCTGGCGCATTCGGTCGTATCCGGCAGGACGACGCTTGGTAAGGGGTGCCGCGTTTTCCCGATGGCCGTGATCGGCGGCGATCCGCAGAGCGTCCATCACGGCGGCGAAGAAACGACCTTGACGGTCGGCGACAACTGCACGTTCCGCGAGGGCGTCACGGTGAACACGGGTACTGCCGATTTTGGTGGCCAGACGATTGTTGGCGACAACAACCTTTTCCTGGCGAATTCGCATATCGCCCATGACTGCCGGGTAGGAAACAACGTCATCATGTCCAACAACGTGATGCTCGCCGGCCATGTGACGATTGAGGACCGTGTCATTCTTGGTGGTGGCTGTGCCGTGCACCAATTCACACGTGTCGGTCGCCAGGCGTTCGTCGGCGGTCTCTCTGCGGTCAGCTATGACGTCATTCCCTATGGCATGCTGAACGGCAATCCGGGCCTTCTGAGTGGACTGAACGTCGTTGGCATGACCCGCGCCGGTGTTGACCGGGCGACGATTCATGCCGTGCGGCGCGCCTACAAGGCGATTTTCGAAGGCGCCGGTTCGATCCGTGCCAACGCCGCCGCGATCCGGGATGAACACGCCGATTGCGAGCAGGTCCTTCAGATCCTCGACTTCATCGCAGCCGATAGCGATCGCGCTCTTTCCTCTCCGACCAGGGGACAGAAAGGGTGATGCTTGGCTCTCGCGGGTGACATGGCAAAAGGCCGCTTGGCCATCATCGCAGGTAGCGGGCTTCTGCCGTCCTATGTCGCCACCGCGGCGCGGCAAGCAGGTGAAAATCCCTTTATTATCGCTCTGAAGGACGAGGCCGATCGCTCTTGGGAAGGCTTTGACCATGCGGTTATCGGGGTCGGAGATTTTGCCGCTCTCAGTCGGATATTCGAAGGCAACGGCATCGACCGCGTCGTGATGTCTGGTGGTGTACGCCGGCGTCCGGAATGGCGCGAAGTGCGGCCGACGCTGAGGACCCTCGTGAAATTACCGTCGACAATCCGGACGCTGCTCGCTGGTGGCGACGATACCGTGTTGCGGATGGTCATCACGCTGATCGAAGAGAATGGGCGCCGGGTCGTCGGCGCGCACGAGATCGCACCGGATCTGCTGGCATCGGTCGGTCCGCTGGGCGCTGTGCGACCAAGCCTCGATAATGCGAAGGACATCGCGCGAGCCGCAGAAGCAGCGGATGCGCTCGGCAGGCTGGACGTCGGTCAAGGGTCGGTGTCGGTCGGCGGTCGCATTGTCGCGCTCGAAGGCGTGGAAGGCACGGACAGCATGCTGGAGCGTGTCGCCGAGCTGCGGTCGGCGGGGCGAATTTCTCAGCGCCGCAGCGGCGTGCTGGTGAAACTGTGCAAACCGCAGCAGGATATCCGCGCGGACCTGCCATCGATCGGCATTTCGACGATCGAGAACCTGCAGAGAGCAGGACTTGCCGGAGTGGCTGTGGAGGCGGGCCGCTCGCTCATCCTGGAGCGCGACGCCGTCATCAAGGCTGCCGATGGAGCCGGTATCTTTGTATGCGGACTGGATAGGGGATTGCCATCCTGGGGGCTGGCGTGAGCGAAGCTTCACTGAGAGTTGCCATTGTTGTTGGAGAGGTTTCGGGCGACCTCCTGGGTGCCGACCTGATCGCCGCTCTGAAACGAAAGTTTCCTGGCGACGTGGAACTCATCGGCGTTGGCGGCGAGGGGCTGGAGGCGCAGGGTCTGCGCTCGCTTTTCGATTTCGCCGACCTTCAGGTCATGGGCATCACCCAGGTGCTTTCGAAGCTGCCGCGGCTCGTTCGGCGTATCGGTGAGACGGCGTCGGCCATCATCGCCGCAAAGCCTGATGTGCTTATTATCGTCGACAGTCCTGACTTCACGCACAGGGTCGCAAAGCGTGTTCGCACGGTGCTGCCCAGCTTGCCTGTCGTCAACTACGTTTGCCCCAGCGTATGGGCGTGGAAGGAATACCGGGCGCAGCGCATGCTCGCCTATGTCGACCATGTGCTCGCTGTGTTGCCATTCGAACCGGACGTGATGCGCAAGCTGGGCGGGCCGCCGACAACTTATGTCGGCCACCGCTTGACAGCCGATCCCAACCTGTTGGATGCACGACGCCAGCGCGCGCAGACGAAGCCGCGAAACCAGGCCGACCGCAAGACAGTCATGCTTCTGCCGGGTTCGCGCTCGTCGGAGATCGCCAAGCTGCTGCCACACTTTGGCGATGCCATTAGCGAGTTGGTAGCGCGCAACGGCGAGATGCGTATTATTTTGCCGACGATGCCACGCCGCGAAGCCATGATCCGTGAGCTCGTCAAGGATTGGACGGCCAAGCCGGAGATCGTGACGGGAGCCGAGGCGAAGTGGCGAGCGTTCACGGAGGCCGATGCCGCCATGGCTGCCTCCGGCACTGTCGTGCTTGAGCTGGCTTTGACGGGCGTTCCCTGTGTTTCGGCGTACAAGACGGACTGGATCATCAGGCTCATGACCAGCAAGATCAAAACGTGGAGTGCTGCGCTTCCGAACTTGATCGCCGATTACGCTGTTGTGCCCGAGTATATCAACGACGTGGTCCGAGGCGGCAGCTTCGCTCGCTGGATGGAGAAGCTTTCAGCGGATAGCCTGCCACGGCAGGCAATGATGCAGGGCTTCGACGTTCTCTGGCAGAGAATGCAGACCGAGAAGCCGCCGGGAGAACATGCGGCAGAGATTGTTCTCGACGTTCTCCAAAAGAAAAAGCCCGGTCATTTCTGACCGGGCTTTTTGCTGTCTGTGATCGCCGATTAGCGCTTGGAAACCGGCACGTAGTCGCGCTCCGGTTCGCCGACATAAAGCTGGCGCGGGCGACCGATACGCTGCTCCGGATCTTCGATCATCTCGTTCCACTGGGCAATCCAGCCGACCGTACGGGCCAGGGCAAACAGCACGGTGAACATAGTCGTGGGGAAGCCCAGGGCTTTCAGCGTGATGCCGGAGTAGAAGTCGATGTTCGGATAGAGCTTCTTCTCGATGAAGTATTCATCGGTTAGGGCGATGCGCTCGAGTTCCATCGCAACTTCGAGCAACGGATCGTCCTTGACGCCGAGTTCGCCGAGAACCTCATGCGTCGTCTTCTGCATGATCTTGGCGCGCGGATCGTAGTTCTTGTAGACGCGGTGACCGAAGCCCATCAGGCGGAACGGATCGTTCTTGTCCTTGGCGCGGGCGATGTATTCCGGAATGCGGTCAACAGTGCCGATCTCAGTCAGCATGTTCAGCGCTGCTTCGTTGGCGCCGCCGTGTGCCGGGCCCCAGAGGCATGCAATGCCGGCTGCGATGCAGGCAAACGGGTTTGCACCCGACGAGCCGGCGAGGCGGACGGTCGAGGTCGACGCGTTCTGCTCGTGGTCGGCGTGCAGGATGAAGATGCGGTCCATGGCGCGGGCCAGAACCGGATTGACCACATATTCCTCGCAAGGAACTGCAAAGCACATGCGCAGGAAGTTCGACGCGTAGTCGAGATCGTTCTTCGGGTAAACGAAGGGCTGGCCGATGTGATACTTGTAGGCCATGGCGGCCAGCGTTGGCATCTTGGCGATCATACGCAGGCTTGCGACCATGCGCTGATGCGGATCGGTGATGTCGGTGGAGTCGTGGTAGAACGCCGACAGCGCGCCGACGCAACCGCACATGACAGCCATCGGATGTGCATCGCGGCGGAAGCCCGTGAAGAACCGGCTCATCTGCTCATGCACCATCGTGTGATGCGTCACGCGATAGTCGAAGTCCTTCTTCTGGGCTGCGGTCGGCAGTTCTCCGTAGAGAAGCAGGTAGCAGACTTCGAGGAAGTCCCCGTGCTCGGCGAGCTGCTCGATCGGATAGCCGCGATGCAGCAGTACGCCGGCGTCACCGTCGATATAGGTGATTTTCGATTCACAGGACGCGGTCGAGGTGAAACCAGGATCGTACGTGAAGGAAGCCGTGTTCTTGTACAGGGCGCCGATATCGATGACGTCAGGACCGATGGTGCCGCTCTTGACGGCGAGATCGACTGATTTGTCACCGATTTTCAGTGTTGCGCTTTGTTCCGTCATTATGATCCTCCAAACTGGCGGTTGGCGCCATAAAAGCGCCATAGGGTTAAGCGTCGTCGATGATTGCTATATGATCGCGCGCCTAATGCCAAGTTACCGTGACGCCATTTTGTGCATCGCAGTATCAACTTTTGGGCACTTCTGCGATGACCCCTGCGCATAGCAGAAGCTGATGATTATCCTTAGCTTTTCCGGCTTCCGATTTTCCTTCAGATTTCAATCGATTATTCTTGCTTGGAAGCCCGTTAGCTTTCATTCTGGTTGTACGGGCGGCTGTTTTTGGGCGCAATGCATGCCGGGGTTGAGGCCATTGGAGGTGAGGGAAGCCACACCCGGCGCGGACGCGTTTGGGCGCGCGCCACAGCCTTCTTTTCTCGTGCCACGAGTTCCTGCGGAACCTCCGCTAACTTTCCGGACGCAATCCTTCGTGCCGTGGCCGACACGGATAAGGACTGCGTCGGATCGTTGTACCGTGTGGCTTCGTCTCGCCGTGGCAACGGAGATAGAGCATGGGCGGTTCTTCCTGGTTTCGTCCGTCTTCGCTGGGGCGGGCGCGATCCTCTGGTTCGTGCTTGGAAGTGCCCCGGCCGAGCTCCGGATGTCGTTTGCGGCGACGCTTGCCCTCGTCGCCGGTTTACGCGATCTGGTCAAGAAGGCCGCCGCACGAACATCCCTTGCTGCAGGTCGCCGCAGTAACGCCCGTCGTTTTCATCATATGCTTCTTTGGTGGCATCCTGCTGACCGCGATGATCGGCGGCTTCTCGACCGCGCTTTTCGCCGTCGAGCACTTCCACCGGCTCAACGCTTATGGTCTGCCGGCAAATCTCATGGCCATGCCGGTGGTCTCTTTCGTGGTGATGCCGATGGGCATGCTCGCTATGCTGCTGACACCTTTGGGCCTCGACGTCATTCCATGGAAAATTGCCGGTTTCGGGCTCGACATCGTGATCGCCATTGCCCAGATGGTCTCGACCTGGGCGGCAATATCGATATCGGCAGATTGCCGGGTTGGTATTTTCCTGTGGCGGTAGCAGGGTTCCTCTTACTTGCCCTTCTGCGCTCCAAGATCCGCTACCTCGGCGCTGGCATTGCGGCGCTGGCAACAGTGCTTGTTGTGGTTGCGCCGAGCGAACCGCCGCCCGACATGGTCATTGCCGAAGACGGCAATCTCGTCGCGATTGTGAGAGGACAAGTCCTTGCACCGAACCGGCCGCATCCGCCTGACTTCATTTTCGACCAATGGCGAATGGCGCTCGCCGCGGAGCGAGATCAACCACCGCAATTGTTGGAGGGTGTCAACGCTATCAGGCGGCGGGACATTCAAGGCAGATCGGAAAGGTTATCTGCCGTGGAATTGCGCAATGCCCGCGATGCGTTACGTCAGGCTGCGACGAGCGCTGAGAACCGATTTGTATGCCTGAAAGGCGTCTGGTGCACAGCCACGCACGATAGCGGCTACGTCGTGACGATCGTCGAAAATCCCGCTTACTTCGGCGCTGCCTGCGATACGGCCGATATCGTCGTGACACCCGCTCGCCTCCGCACGACGCGGTGCCGGTCGGGCGCACTTTTGTTCACCGGCGAAAACTTGCGTCGCTTTGGTGCCGCTGAGGTAAGGATCGACGATCAAGGTAGCCCCGTCGTCACGACGGCCTATACGAGGCTCGACCGCCCTTGGATCCGCCATCGGGCGTATAATTAGCGAAGCGGCACCTTTGACGGCGAGCCGCTTGCCTTCAATGATAGCGGCGAATGAGGCCGACAAGCTTGCCCTGGACCTTGACACGGTCAGGCCCGAAAATGCGCGTCTCGTAAGCCGGGTTTGCCGCCTCAAGTGCGATGGAGGCGCCTTTCCGGCGGAAGCGCTTGAGCGTCGCTTCCTCATCATCGACAAGCGCAACAACGATGTCGCCGGCATTGGCGGTGCTGCCGTTGCGGATGATTACCGTGTCGCCATCAAAGATGCCGGCCTCGATCATCGAGTCGCCCTTGACCTCAAGCGCATAGTGCTCGCCTGGGCCAAGCATGTCCGCCGGAACCGTGATGTCATGGGTATTGTTCTGAATTGCCGAAATCGGTACGCCGGCAGCAATCCGTCCCATGACCGGTACAGAGGCAGGACCGCCGTTGTCAGCCTGCGGCGCTGGCTTCGGCGCCACAACTGGCTGTGGTTTGCCGAGGCTGCCTTCGATAACGCTCGGCGAAAAACCGCGGCGGGGCTGCAGGCTCGGGTTATATGCCTCGGGCAGTTTGATGACTTCCAGAGCGCGGGCTCGATTCGGCAGTCGGCGAATGAAGCCCCGTTCCTCCAGCGCGGTAATCAGCCGGTGGATGCCTGACTTCGACGCGAGGTCCAAGGCATCCTTCATTTCATCAAAAGAAGGGGGGACACCGGACTCCTTCATTCGCTCGTGAATGAAGAGAAGAAGCTCCTGTTGCTTGCGCGTCAGCATCGAAGTTGAACCCCAGAGTCGTGAAACAAAGACAGAACAGACACTATATGTTCCATATGTGTTCCGCAAGTACCTAAATTTTCGTAAAACTTGCCTGCAACTTGCTGAGTTTTTGCGTCTCATTTGACCGAAAGCGTAGAAGGGGGTTGCATTGTCCTGTTGCCCGGCGCACATCTTCGCAAATTCCGGAGAAGTTGCCATGAGCGAAGCGCATCCGCTGGACCACATCGTGCTGCCGGTTCCAAATATCAGGCTCTCGCGCGAGCGTCTCGGAAAGCTGGGATTCACCGTCGCGCCCGACGCCCGGCACCCGTTTGGGACCGAGAATGCCTGCATATTCTTCGCCGACGAAACTTATCTGGAGCCTCTCGGGGTCGCCAATGCCGAACTGCATGAAGCTTCGGCGCAGAAAGGCAATGTCTTCACCGCGCGGGACCGTGCCTTTCGATTCCGATGTGGAGACGATGGGCTGTCTGCCGTGGTCTTTGCGACGGCGGATGCCGATCGCGACCATGCCCGGTTTCTGTCCGAAAAGATCAATGGCGGCGAGATGCTGCAGTTCGAGCGGCCGATGAAGATGCCCGATGGCTCGGAGGTGACGGCTGCATTTAAGCTCGCCTTTGCAGTTGACCTGCGCGCTCCAGATTTCTTTTTCTTCACATGCCAACGTGTCAACCCGCTGCCAGCCGACCGGAAAGCCCTGCAAGTGCATGCAAATGGGGTGGTTGGGATCGCAGAGATCGTGCTTGGGGCACCCGACCCCAAGGCGTTTGGACCATTCCTGCGCGCCGCCGCCCACAGCTTGGGAACGACCAATGAGGCCTTCGGTGTGAGTGTGACAACTCCGAATGCCAGAGTGAGTGTTCTCTCCCCGGATGGACTGGACGCCTACTTCGACATCCCTGCGCCTTCCGACGATCGCGGTCTGCGTGGTGTTGCCATCGTTTTCAAAGTAGGCGATCTCGCCGTGACAGAAGCGCAATTGGCTGCTAACGGGATGACCTATACGCGCAAGAACAATCGAATTCTGGTGAAGGCCGCGCCCGGACAGGGCGCTCTCTTCGCCTTCGAGGAGAAACGATGAGCCAGACAAATTCCGAAGTCGTGGTCGGCGAAGGCGCCGGCCGCGTCACCTTTTCGAATTCCGGCAAGCTGTCGCTGATTGCCGGGCCTTGTCAGATGGAGAGCCGCGAGCATGCCTTCATGGTCGCCGGTGTGCTGAAGGAACTCTGCGACAAGCTTGGTCTCGGCCTCGTCTACAAGTCCTCCTTTGACAAGGCGAACCGGACGTCGCTGTCAGCGCAGCGCGGTATCGGCCTCGAAACGGCGCTTGAAGTGTTCGCCGATCTCAAGAGGGAATACGGCTTTCCTGTCCTGACCGACATTCATACCGAAGAGCAGTGTGCCGAGGTGTCCACCGTCGTCGACATCCTGCAGATCCCAGCTTTCCTCAGCCGTCAGACCGACCTGCTCGTTGCCGCCGCCAAGACCGGCCGCGTCATCAACGTCAAGAAGGGGCAGTTCCTCGCGCCCTGGGACATGAAGAACGTTCTCAACAAGCTGAATTCGAGCGGAAATCCGAACATCTTGCTTTGCGAACGCGGTGCTTCCTTCGGCTACAATACGCTGGTCTCCGACATGCGATCGCTGCCTGTCATGGCGGCGATGGGCGCCCCCGTGGTCTTCGACGCCACGCATTCGGTCCAGCAGCCGGGCGGGCAGGGCGGTTCGAGCGGAGGGCAGCGCGAGTTCGTGGAGACGCTCGCGCGTGCGGCGGTCGCTGTCGGCGTCGCTGGCGTATTCGTGGAAACTCACGAGGATCCTGACAATGCGCCTTCGGATGGTCCCAACATGGTCTATCTGCGGGATATGCCGCGGCTTCTCGAAAAGCTGCTGGCCTTCGATGCGATTGCCAAGGCGGGATAAATGGATGGACGTGCACGCCGTCAACCGGCGAGCGCCAACCTCGTCTTTGTGGGACATGCCGATCCTGCCGTCCTCTCCGTGCCTTCGAGAGCGAAGCGGGAGAGCAGGTGATTGAGGTGTAGCGCCTCGTTGCCAAGCTCGCGGCAGGCTGCGCTGGTTTCCTCCGCCATCGCGGCGTTTTGTTGGGTGACGCTGTCCATGGTGTTGACGGCGGCATTGACCTCGACGAGCGCGGTCGTCTGTTCAGAGGAAGAGCGCACGATCGCCTCGATCAGCGTCGTCACCTTCAGCACCTGCTGATCGATACTGTTCAAGGCTTCGCCGGTGCGGTTCACCAAGGCAACGCCGGTTGACACCTGACTGGACGAAGTCTCGACCAACTGCTTGATTTCCTTCGCCAGCTTGGCAGAGCGGCCGGCGAGGTCGCGCACTTCTTGCGCCACGACGGCAAAACCCTTTCCGGCCTCGCCGGCACGAGCGGCCTCAACACCAGCATTGAGCGCGAGCAAGTTGGTCTGGAAGGCGATCTCGTCGATGACGTTGATGATTTCGCCGATCTGCACGGATGATGCTTCGATCTTCTCCATTGCAGCTACGGCCTCGTGCACGACAGTTGCCGAATAGCTGGCGCTTTCCTTCGTCACCGTCATCATCGCGTTTGCTTCATGGGCGCGTTCCGACGAGTTTTTGACCGTAACCGTGATCTGATCTAGCGCCGAGGCTGCCTGCTCCAGCGATGCGGCCTGATGTTTCGTTCGCCGGGCCAGATCATCCGTGCTTGTTGCGATTTCGCTAGTGCCAGTCCTGACCGTAGTGGTTGCCGTCGCGATATCCCTCATTGTGCCGGAAAGCGTGCGAACGCTCGAATTGAACTGCTCGCGTAGCCTCTCGTAGTCTGGCGCGAACGCTTCGTTGAGCTGGACGGTGAGGTCGCCGCGGGAAAGACGGTCCAGGCCGCGGCTCAGGCTCACGATGATGCGTTCGCGGCCGGCATCCTCATCAGCCTTGGAGGCGGCCAGCGCCGCATCGCGCTGGGCTTGGGCCTGGCGCTCCGCATCCTGGTGTTCGCGGATTTTGTTCCGTTCTTGCGCCGATTCGCGAAGCACGGTGACGGCGCGTGCCATTTCGCCAATTTCATCGACACGGTGGCTGAAGGGGACTTCCTTGGAATAGTCGCCGCCCGCCAGGATCGCCATGTAGTCGCGCATCGCCGAAAGTGGCACGATGGCGCGCCGGCGGAAGGCGTAGAGGCCGCCAAGAAGCAGGCAAAGCGAGACCGCCGCAGATGCAACCGTGATCGCCGAGAGAATGCTTGTCTGTTCGGCCGCGTCTTTTTCAGCCTTTGCCAGGAAGGCGTTCGCCATATCAACGAGCTCGTTGACCGCCGTTTCGTGGATATGAAAATTGGTCGCAAGCTTCTCGAAGGCTGTCGGGATGACCGCAGAGTCGTCGTTAAGGATGGCGGGCGCGAGTTCGTCCTGTATCACCTTCCAGAACGCATCGCCTTTGATGAGGACGTCGTTCAGAAGTTTTTCCTTGAGGTCTGCGCTGAGCGCGGTTGCCTGCCAATACTTGCGGCGATCCTCATAGGCGGGCTTCAGGACATTTTGAATGCGGTCGATGTTCTTTCCGGCGACCTCCGGGCGCTGCACCGCCTCGAGTGCAAGCATGTAGGATTCAACGATATAGAGGGGCGGCGGCAGAATATCGGCAACGAGATCCTTGCCGTAGACGATTTGCCGGTACATCTCGCCGTTCACGCGTAGCTTATTGAAGGCGTAGTTTTGTATGCCGATCGAAGCAATGAGCCCGGTGGCGACGACCACCGCGAAGATTGCAAGGCTTCGTGCAATATTGAGTTTCATCCTATGCCCCGTAAATAGTAAATAGTGAACGACGTCGTTTCTGAAACCATTGGAAATTTTCGAGCAGCAGCTATGGATCGTGACAGGCGGCCTGGCCGCATAAGGAAGCGCATCATGCAATAACGCCTGCCGAAGAAGGTGCTATTTCCTTTCGGCCGTTAACTATAAATATGATTGGTTACTGGTCGATAAATTTACAACCAGCTTGAAAGTCAAAATTTATATTTCCAAAACTTCAGGTTTTGAAAGTTGATAAGCGTTGTCTCTAACCAACGGCCGGGCGTGCCTTCAAAGGCCTGACATATTCACCCGTTAGGGCCGTGGCATGCCATCTGTCGTCAGTGTGGCATTGTAATTTGTGTGCCTTCGATTAAACAGGCTTCCAACGTTATCACCCACCGAGCAGGAAGAACCGATGACTGCAATTACCGACATTATCGCCCGCGAGATTCTCGACAGCCGTGGCAATCCGACCGTCGAAGTCGATGTCTATCTCGAAGACGGCAGCATGGGCCGTGCGGCGGTGCCGTCGGGCGCTTCCACCGGTGCTCACGAAGCTGTTGAAGTTCGCGATGGTGGCAATCGCTATCTCGGCAAGGGTGTTGAAAAGGCTGTCGAAGCCGCCAACACCGAAATCTTTGACGCGATCGGCGGCATTGATGCCGAAAACCAGATCCAGATCGACAACATCATGATCGAACTGGACGGCACGCCGAACAAGTCGCGCCTCGGCGCCAACGCCATCCTCGGCGTATCGCTCGCGGTTGCCAAGGCTGCTGCCCAGGCTGCCGGCCTGCCGCTCTACCGTTATGTCGGTGGCGCCAGCGCCCACCTGCTGCCGGTCCCGATGATGAACATCATCAACGGTGGCGCGCATGCCGACAACCCGATCGACTTCCAGGAGTTCATGATCCTGCCGGTCGGTGCCGATTCCATCCGCGAAGCCGTTCGCATGGGCTCGGAAGTATTCCACGTCCTCAAGAAGGAGCTGTCGGCTCAGGGCCACAACACCAACGTCGGCGATGAGGGTGGTTTCGCGCCGGGCCTGAAGAGCGCCCCTGAAGCCCTCGACTTCATCATGAAGTCGATCGAGAAAGCCGGCTACAAGCCGGGCGAAGACATCTACCTCGGCCTCGACTGCGCTGCGACCGAATTCTTCAAGGACGGCAAGTACGTTCTCGAAGGCGAAGGCCGCACGCTGGAATCGGGTGCCATGGCTGAATACCTTGCCCAGCTCGCCGCCCAGTATCCGATCGTCTCCATCGAAGACGGTATGGCTGAAGACGATTGGGACGGCTGGAAGGCACTGACGGATCTGGCCGGCAAGAAGGTCCAGCTGGTCGGTGACGATCTGTTCGTCACCAACTCGGCCCGTCTGCGTGATGGTATCCGCATGGGCGTTGCCAACTCGATCCTCGTCAAGGTCAACCAGATCGGCTCGCTGACGGAAACGCTCGACGCCGTCAACACTGCGCATAAGGCTGCCTACACCGCAGTCATGTCGCACCGTTCCGGTGAAACCGAAGATTCGACGATTGCCGATCTGGCGGTCGCCACCAACTGCGGTCAGATCAAGACCGGCTCGCTGTCGCGCTCGGATCGCCTGGCCAAGTACAACCAGCTGATCCGCATCGAAGAGGGTCTCGGCCCGCAGGCCCGCTACGCCGGCCGTTCGATCATCCGCGGCTGATCAATCGCGCCTGAATTGAGCGACTTGGACCCGCGTCTACGAAAGGCGCGGGTTTTTTCGTGCCCGATTTTTCATAGTCAACGGACAGTTAATCTCTGCCCGGTAGTCTTCAGCGCATCGAGGTAATGCGTTCGAGCGTGCGTTTATGTGGACAAAGCATCACAAGAAGAAAAAGATCGGTCGTTTCGTGGTTCCCGCGATGACGGTCGCGTTTCTCTCCTACTTCGGCTATCATTGCATTCATGGTGATTACGGTCTGCGGGCAACCGAGGGGTTCGAGCGCCAGCGGATAGCGCGCGAAAGGGAGTTGGCGGTTCTGAAAGGCAAGCGCGAGCATCTTGAAAAGCAGGTCGCGCTGCTGAGCGACGGTTCGATGGACAAGGACATGCTGGACGAGAAAGCGCGTCTTCAGCTTAATGTTTCTCGCGCCGACGAGATCGTCATATTCAATCACTATTCGAATTAACCGAAATTCAGTTAATCGAAATAAAGCGTTATTTATCAGTGATTTACTGATGAATACGAGCCATGCATTTATGGCATTGCTGTGGCTAAATTTCTTCCCTATGGTGTGCGCCACCAAAGAACCGACAAACCCATAGGGAGGGTTGAATGGCGCCGCGAAAAACCGCGACCGTTTCCAGCCGTAAAACTAGCGCAAAGCCGGCAAACAAGGCCTCGAATGGTGGTCCTGTCGCTGATTTCACGCGCGACGAGGAGCTCAAGGCCTACCGCGAAATGCTGCTGATCCGCCGCTTCGAAGAGAAGGCCGGGCAGCTCTACGGCATGGGCTTCATTGGCGGTTTCTGTCACCTCTACATCGGTCAGGAAGCTGTCGTCGTCGGCATGCAGATGGCGCAGAAAGAAGGCGATCAGGTTATCACCGCCTATCGCGATCACGGCCATATGCTGGCGACCGGCATGAGCGCGCGTGGCGTCATGGCCGAACTGACCGGCCGCCGTAGCGGTTATTCGCGCGGCAAGGGCGGCTCGATGCACATGTTCTCGAAAGAGAAGCATTTTTACGGCGGTCACGGCATCGTCGGCGCCCAGGTTTCGCTTGGAACGGGTCTCGCTTTCGCCAATCGCTACCGCGGCAACGACAGCGTTTCCGTCGCTTACTTCGGTGACGGTGCTGCGAACCAGGGCCAGGTCTACGAGAGCTTCAACATGGCTGCTCTCTGGAAGCTCCCGATCATCTACATCGTCGAAAACAACCGTTACGCCATGGGCACCTCGACTGCCCGCGCGACCGCGCAGTCGAACTACTCCCTGCGTGGCTCCGGCTTCGGCATCCCCGGCATCCAGGTCGATGGCATGGATGTCCGCGCCGTAAAGGCCGCAGCCGACGAAGCCCTCGAGCATTGCCGCTCCGGCAAGGGTCCGATCATCCTCGAGATGCTGACCTACCGCTATCGCGGTCACTCGATGTCCGACCCGGCGAAGTACCGCACGAAGGAAGAAGTGCAGAAGATGCGCTCCGAGCAGGATCCGATCGAGCAGGTGCGTGCGCGCCTCCTTGAGAAGGGTTGGGCCTCGGAAGACGATCTGAAGGCGATCGACAAGGATGTCCGCGATGTCGTTGCCGACAGCGCCGACTTCGCCCAGTCCGATCCGGAGCCGGATGCATCCGAGCTCTACACTGACATTCTGCTCTAATCGGGGAGGGACGACCCATGCCAATCGATATTCTCATGCCCGCCCTCTCTCCGACGATGGAAGAAGGCACGCTTTCCAAATGGCTCAAGCAGGAAGGCGACACCGTCAAGTCTGGTGACGTGATCGCCGAAATCGAAACCGACAAGGCAACGATGGAAGTCGAAGCCGTCGATGAAGGCGTCATCGGCAAGCTCCTGGTTCCGGCCGGCACGGAAAATGTGAAGGTCAATGCCAAGATCGCGGTCCTGCTTCAGGACGGTGAATCGGCGTCCGACATCTCTGCCGCACCTGCCGCGCAGCCCGCACCTGTCGCTGCCGCTCCGCAGGCGGAAGAAAAGCCTGCTGCTGCTCCGGTTCCGGCGGAGCCGAAGGCTGCCGTGCCGAACGATCGGGAAATTCCGGCAGGTACGGAAATGGTCTCCATGACTGTTCGCGAAGCGCTTCGCGATGCCATGGCCGAAGAAATGCGCGCCGACGACAGCGTCTTCGTCATGGGCGAAGAAGTTGCCGAATACCAGGGCGCCTACAAGGTCACCCAGGGTCTTCTGCAGGAATTCGGCGCCCGCCGCGTCATCGACACCCCGATCACCGAGCACGGCTTTGCCGGCGTCGGCGTCGGTGCTGCCATGTCCGGTCTGAAGCCGATCGTCGAGTTCATGACCTTCAACTTCGCCATGCAGGCGATCGACCAGATCATCAACTCCGCCGCCAAGACGCTCTACATGTCCGGTGGCCAGATGGGTGCTCCGATCGTCTTCCGCGGCCCGAACGGTGCAGCTGCCCGCGTCGGTGCCCAGCACAGCCAGGACTACTCGGCATGGTACAGCCAGATCCCGGGCCTCAAGGTCGTCATGCCCTACACGGCATCCGACGCAAAGGGTCTGCTCAAGGCTGCCATCCGCGATCCGAACCCTGTTGTCTTCCTCGAGAACGAAATCCTCTACGGTCAGCATTTCGATGTGCCGAAGCTCGATAATTTCGTTCTCCCGATCGGCAAGGCTCGCATCCATCGTCCGGGCAGGGACGTCACGATCGTCTCCTTCGGCATCGGCATGACCTATGCCACCAAGGCCGTCGCCGAACTCGAAAAGATCGGCATCGATGCCGAGCTGATCGATCTGCGCACGCTGCGCCCGATGGACCTTCCGACCGTGATTGAATCGGTCAAGAAGACCGGCCGTCTGGTCACCGTCGAGGAAGGCTATCCGCAGAACTCGGTCGGCACCGAAATCGCTACCCGCGTCATGCAGCAGGCCTTTGACTACCTCGATGCGCCGGTTCTCACGATCGCCGGCAAGGACGTTCCGATGCCCTACGCCGCCAATCTCGAGAAGCTCGCACTGCCGAGCGTCGCCGAGGTCGTCGATGCCGTAAAGGCCGTTTGCTACAAGTAACAAGGGGAGGGTATTTCGATGCCTATCAACATCACGATGCCTGCCCTCTCTCCGACGATGGAAGAAGGCAATCTGGCCAAGTGGCTCGTCAAGGAAGGCGACACGGTCAAGTCGGGCGACATCATTGCGGAAATCGAAACCGACAAGGCAACGATGGAAGTCGAAGCCGTCGATGAGGGCACGGTTGCCAAGATCGTCGTTCCTGCCGGTACGGAAGGCGTCAAGGTCAATGCCTTGATCGCCGTGCTTGCTGCCGATGGCGAAGATGTATCCGCTGCTGCAAGCGGTGCAGGCTCTGCCGCACCGGCGCCGAAGGCTGCTGAAGCCCGGAAGGCGGAAGCAGCGCCGGCAGCACCGGCTCCGGCTGCTGCCGCACCGGTTCCGGCAGCGGCACCTGCAGCCGCTCCCGCGGGCGGAAATCGCACCTTCTCCTCGCCGCTTGCGCGTCGACTGGCCAAGGAATCCGGTATCGATCTCTCGGCCATATCAGGCTCCGGCCCTCACGGCCGCGTTGTCAAGAGCGATGTCGAAGCGGCCGTGTCAGGTGGTGGTGCAAAGGCTGCTCCGGCTGCTGCTGCTCCACAGGCTGCCGCACCGGCTCCTGCTGCAGCCCCGAAGGGCGCATCGGACGAGAGCGTTCTCAAGCTGTTCGAACCGGGCTCTTACGAGCTCGTGCCGCATGATGGCATGCGCAAGGTCATCGCCAAGCGCCTCGTCGAGTCCAAGCAGACTGTGCCCCACTTCTACGTCACCGTCGATTGCGAGCTCGATGCACTGATGTCTCTGCGTGCCCAGCTGAACGATGCCGCTCCCCGCAAGGATGGTGTGCCGTCCTACAAGTTGTCGGTCAACGATATGGTCATCAAGGCTATGGCGCTGGCTCTGCGCGATGTTCCGGATGCGAACGTCTCCTGGACCGAAGCCAACATGGTCAAGCACAAGCACGCCGATGTCGGCGTTGCCGTCTCGATCCCTGGCGGCCTGATCACCCCGATCATCCGCAAGGCCGAGGAGAAGACCCTGTCGGCCATCTCCAACGAGATGCGTGATCTCGGCAAGCGCGCCAAGGATCGCAAGCTGAAGCCCGAAGAATACCAAGGCGGAACCAGCTCGGTCTCCAACATGGGCATGATGGGCGTCAAGCAGTTCGCAGCCGTCATCAACCCGCCGCATGCGACGATCCTCGCAGTCGGCGCAGGCGAGCAGCGCCCCGTCGTCAAGAACGGCCAGCTGGCTGTCGCAACCGTGATGACGGTCACGCTGTCGACCGACCATCGCTGCGTCGACGGCGCGCTTGGTGCGGAGTTGCTGCAGGCGTTCAAGGGCTACATCGAAAATCCGATGGGTATGCTCGTCTGAGACCGGAGCGGAGGCGGAAATGACGAAGACCGTTCTTTGCTATGGTGACTCGCTGACTTGGGGCTATGACGCCGACACGATCGGACGTCATGCCTACAAGGATCGTTGGCCAAGTGCGCTTCAGGCGGCACTCGGCAACGAAGTGCGGATCATCGCCGAAGGATTGAATGGGCGAACCACCGCCTTCGACGACCATCTCGCCGACTGCGACCGGAACGGCGCACGCATCCTTCCCACGATTCTGCAGAGCCATGCGCCGCTTGATCTTGTCATTTTGCTGCTTGGCACCAACGACATGAAGCCTGTCGTGGCGGGTTCGGCCTTTGCCGCCTGCCAGGGCATTGCCCGGCTGGTGCGTCTGATCCGCAATCATGCCTGGCCCTTCGAATTCGATGGGCCGGACATTCTGATCGTCGCGCCGCCGAAGGTGCGTGAGACGGCAAACGTGCCATTTGCGGCGTCGTTCGTCGGCGCCATCGAGGAGTCGGCGAAGCTTCCGACCCTTTATCGTGATCTCGCGGACGAACTCGGCTGCGGCTTCTTTGACGGCAATTCGGTGGCGAAGACGACACCGGTCGATGGCATTCACCTTGATGCGGACAATACCCGCGCTCTTGGGCGCGGCATGGAGTCGACTGTGCGGATGATGCTGGGGCTTTGAGCATGGGATCCTTCGCTTCGCTTCGTCCCGCGACGCGGGAGGATGCGACGGAGCTGGCTTTACTCACGGACATCGCTTCCCATGGTTTCGCCTCCTGGCTCTGGCTGGTGGAGCTTGGAAACGGTGGCGGCGATACGCCGATGGAGCGTGGACGGCAGAAGCTGCGTGGCGACCAGGGGCAAGGCAACTGGAGCGACGCCGTGATTGCCGAAGCCCATGGCGAGATCGCGGGAGCCGCGATCGGCTACGGGCTTGGCGAAGGCATACGGAATATCGAGGCGGATCGCCCGGCGCTGAAGCCGGTCATCGATCTGCAGAAAATGGTGGTGGGAAGCTGGTTTGTCGGAACGCTCGGTGTCTACAGCCATCTGCGTGGCATCGGGATCGGTCGACGGCTTCTCATGGATCAGATTGAGCGTGCGGAAAATGCGCCGGTCAGCCTGATTACCGCAGGTTACAACGAGGCGGCTCTGTCGCTTTACAAGAAGAATGGATTTTCGGAGGCGGCGCGAACGAATGCCGTGGCCTTCTTCGAAAACGGCAGGAAACACGAGTGGGTGCTTCTCACCCGCGACGCCCGATAGCAAAGGCAGGGAAACATGGCTGAGAACTACGACGTCATCATCATCGGCTCCGGACCCGGGGGCTATGTCGCCGCTGTGCGCGCCACCCAGCTCGGTCTCAAGACCGCGATCGTCGAACGCGAGCATCTGGGCGGCATTTGCCTGAACTGGGGCTGCATTCCAACCAAGGCTCTGCTCCGCTCGGCCGAAATTCTCGACCATTCCAACCACCTGAAGGACTACGGTCTCGTGCTGGAAGGCAAGGTCAGCGCCGACGTGAAGGCGGTCGTTGCCCGCTCGCGCGCCGTCTCCGCACGCCTCAACGGAGGCGTCGGCTTCCTGATGAAGAAGAACAAGGTCGACGTGATCTGGGGCGAGGCCAAGATCACCAAGCCGGGTGAGATCGTCGTCGGCAAGTCGTCGAAGCCGGTCGTCGAGCCACAGCATCCCGTGCCGAAGGGCGTCAAGGGCGAGGGCACTTACACCGCCAAGCACATCATCGTTGCAACAGGTGCGCGTCCCCGCGCCCTGCCGGGCATCGAGCCGGACGGTAAGCTGATCTGGACCTATTTCGAAGCGCTGAAGCCGGATGTACTGCCGAAGTCGTTGATCGTCATGGGCTCGGGCGCGATCGGCATCGAATTCGCAAGCTTCTATCTGTCGATGGGCGTGGACGTGACGGTGGTCGAAGTCTTGCCTACCATCATGCCGGTCGAGGATGCGGAAGTTACTGCGATCGCCCGCAAGCAGATGGAAAAGCGCGGCATGAAGATCTTCACGAGCGCCAAGGTCGCGAAGGTCGAAAAATCCGCCAACAGCATCACCGCGCATGTCGAGACGTCGGATGGCAAGATACAGCAGATCACGGCGGATCGCATGATTTCGGCTGTCGGCGTGCAGGGCAACATCGAAAACCTCGGCCTTGAGGCTGTCGGCGTCAAGACGGATCGCGGCTGCGTCGTCATCGACGGTTACGGCAAGACCAATGTTCCTGGCATTTACGCGATCGGTGACGTCGCCGGCCCGCCGATGCTCGCTCACAAGGCGGAGCACGAAGGCGTCGTCTGCGTCGAGAAGATCGCCGGCCTGCCGAACGTTCATGCGACCGACAAGGGCAAGGTCCCGGGCTGCACCTACTGCAACCCGCAGGTTGCCTCCGTCGGTCTCACGGAAGCCAAGACCAAGGAATTGGGCCGCGACATCCGTGTCGGTCGCTTCTCCTTTGCCGCCAACGGCAAGGCGATCGCGCTTGGCGAAGATCAGGGTCTCTGCAAGGTCATCTTCGACAGGAAGACCGGCGAGCTGCTCGGCGCCCACATGGTTGGCGCGGAGGTCACCGAGCTCATCCAGGGCTTTGTCGTCGCAATGAACCTAGAGACCACGGAAGAGGAACTGATGCACACGATCTTCCCGCATCCGACGGTTTCCGAAACGATGAAGGAAGCGGTTCTGGATGCTTATGGTCGTGTCCTGAACGCTTGATCGTTTCTTCCCTATTGTCGAAGGTGGAAAAAGCAAAAGTCGATCATCATGTTTATGGTGTGTCGGCGCCATCATCGTGGTTCTGATCGCAAGGGCGATATCGTAAAGAGGCGAGGGCAGGATGGAAGGCGTAGGCTGGATCGCAGCGATCATCATCGGCGGCTTTGCGGGGTGGCTCGCTGGCAAGCTGATGGAGGTTCGCTACGGAGTATTGCTCAATATCGTGCTCGGCATCGTCGGCTCGGTGGTCGCAACCGCGATTCTGGCGCAATTTCATATAGAGGTGGCCGGCGGCAGGCTCGGTTACTTCGTCACGGGTTTTCTTGGTGCCTGCTTGCTGATATTCGTCGCGCGGCTCGTCCGCCGATAGATAGGGCTTTTGCCGCATGGAGCGGCGGAGATTTGAACTGCCATGGTAACCATTCTCGATACGATCAATCCTGATACCAAGCGTGTGCGGCATCCCGAAAAGGCTCATCGGCCTGACCAGGAGGTCCTGCGCAAGCCGGATTGGATCCGCGTCAAGGCGCCAACCTCCAAGGGATACGCAGAGACGCGCTCGATCGTGAAGGAGCACAAGCTCGTCACCGTCTGCGAAGAGGCTGGTTGCCCCAATATCGGCGAGTGCTGGGACAAGAAGCACGCGACCTTCATGATCATGGGCGAGATCTGTACCCGCGCTTGCGCCTTCTGCAACGTTGCGACCGGCAAGCCGAATGCGCTTGACATGGCCGAGCCGGAGAATGTCGCCAAGGCGGTGAAGGAGATGGGGCTCTCCCACGTCGTCATCACTTCGGTCGACCGCGATGATCTCGAAGACGGCGGCGCCGAGCATTTCGAGAAGGTGATCTGGGCGATCCGTGTTGCCTCGCCGACGACGACCATCGAAATCCTGACGCCCGACTTCCTGAAGAAGCCCGGTGCCCTGGAGCGCGTCGTTGCCGCAAAGCCCGACGTCTTCAATCACAACATGGAAACGGTTGCCGGCAACTACCTGACGGTTCGTCCGGGAGCTCGTTACTTCCACTCCATCCGCCTGCTGCAGCGCGTGAAGGAACTGGACCCCACCATGTTCACCAAATCGGGCATCATGGTCGGTCTCGGCGAGGAACGAAACGAAGTGCTGCAGCTGATGGACGACTTGCGGACCGCAGAGGTCGACTTCCTGACCATCGGCCAGTACCTGCAGCCAACCCGCAAGCACCACGCGGTGATGAGCTTTGTTACGCCTGACGAATTCAAGTCCTACGAGACGGTCGCCTATACCAAGGGCTTCCTGATGGTGGCTTCGAGCCCGCTGACGCGTTCGTCGCACCATGCCGGCGACGACTTCGCACGCCTGAAGGCCGCACGCGAGAAAAAGCTGCTGATCGCAGCGGAATAATCAACGATCGCTTGCATTTTTCAAAAGCGGCGGCGATCTTCCCGCGGCTTTTTGTTTGCGGAGGCGACGAGAATACCGGCTTATATCGACGATATGCGCAAGGTTGCCGCACTGCTGCGCCAGTCCGAGCGCATCATGGTCATCGGCTGCTCCGGCGGCGGCAAGAGCACCTTGTCGCTAAAACTCAGCAGCAAGCTCGATCTTCCTTATTTTTCCATGGATAAAGAGTTCTTCTGGCTGCCGGGCTGGGTCAAGCGCCCGAAAGAGGAAGAGCGCCATCTGATCGGTAACGTCGTCGCCGGCGAACGGTGGCTCATGGACGGAACCGGCCCATCCACCTTCGATATTCGTGTCGCCCGCACGGAACTGGTCGTCTGGGTACGTATGCCGCGCTGGCTTTGTCTGTGGGGAATCTGCAAACGCGCGTTCCTCCATCTCGGAAGGACTCGGCCAGACATGGCGCCCGGATGCCTGGAGCGAGTGCCGGATCGGGAGTTTCTCACTTACATCTGGACGTTCGAGAAGCGGTTCGCGCCCCTGGTGATTGCTGCGCTCGACAAGCATGGCCCGAATGTTCCGGTTTTTCAGCTGAAAAGCCGGCGGGAGGTGAACCACCTTCTTGATCTTCTCGGCGCTCCTACTTAACTGCCGATCATGCCTCAGTTCGAAACGCATCACTCCGTCCCGCATTCCGCCGATCAGATGTTCGATCTCGTCGCCGACGTCGAGCATTATCCTCAGTTTCTTCCGCTCTGCGAGGCGCTGAGCATTCGCAGCCGCAAGGAGCGTGACGGCAAGGTTCTGCTGATCGCCGATATGACCGTCGGTTACAAGGCGATCCGCGAAACCTTCACGACGCAGGTGCTGTTGAACCGGGCCGAGCGCCTCATCGAGGTCAAGTATATTGATGGACCATTCCGCTATCTCGACAACCGCTGGCGTTTCGAGGAGACGGCAACAGGCTCCAACATCCACTTCTTCATCGACTACGAGTTCAAGAGCCGCATCCTGGGGGCGGTCATGGGGTCGATGTTCGATCGCGCCTTCCGCATGTTCTCGGAAGCCTTCGAAACGCGGGCGACGAAGATTTACGGCTGAGCCAATTCCTGGATCATACCAAGCGCGGTCCTGACCGTCGCAAGCCGCACCTCACTGCGACCGATGTCGCCGTAGAGCATCTTCCGATGAATAAGCCCGCCAGAGCGCGACTTGGCCGCGAGGTGGACGAGGCCGACCGGCTTCTCCACCGATCCGCCGCCTGGCCCGGCAACGCCCGTCACGGCGACGGCAATGGCGGCGCGGGAGCGGAAGAGGGCGCCGTGCACCATCTGCCGCGCCGTCTCCTCGGAGACCGCGCCGAAGCGGATCAGCGTTTCCTCCTGCACGCCAAGCATCTCCATTTTGGCGGTATTGGTGTAGGTGACGAAGCCTCTGTCCACGACAGAGGACGATCCTGAGATTTCCGTGAGCGCGCCAGCGACCAGTCCGCCGGTGCAGGATTCCGCGGTCGAAACCATCAGCCCAGCTGCCGTGAAATCGCGAATGATCGCTTCTGCTTGCACGATGATGTCGTTCGGGAAGGTGCTCATCTCATGTGCTCCGATAGACGACGGTTGCCGTGGCGATCGCGGCGATGCCCTCGCGCCGGCCGACAAAGCCGATCTTCTCGTTGGTCGTCGCCTTGACTGAGCAGCGGTCGATCGAGATGCCCAGGAACTCGGACAGATTGGCGCGCATCTCGTCGCGATGCGGCCCGACTTTCGGTGCTTCGGCGATCAGCGACACGTCGGCGTTCATGATGGCGCCGCCACGCTCGCGCACGATCTTTGCCGCATGTTCGATGAAGATGCGCGACGGCGCGCCCTTCCACTGCGGATCAGATGGCGGAAAATGATCGCCGATGTCGCCCGCTCCACAGGTCGCAAGCAGTGCGTCAGTCAACGCGTGGAGCGCTACGTCCGCGTCGGAGTGACCCTTGAGCTTCTGGTCATGCGGTATGAAGACGCCGCAGAGCGTTACGCCGTCGCCCGGCTCGAGCTGATGGACGTCGTAGCCGTTGCCGGTGCGCACATCGGGGAGCGCCTGTACTGAAAGTCTGCTGTCTGCCATTGCGATGTCCCGTTTGACCGTCAGTTTTACATTGTCCGCCACACCCTCGACGATCCGCACCGGAATACCGGCCCATTCGGCAATGGCGGCGTCGTCGGTGAAATCGGTGAGATTTGCCACAACCGCCTTTTCGTGGGCGGCAAGGATGGGCTCGAAGGCGAAAGACTGCGGCGTTTGCGCTGCGTAGAGATGATCGCGGGAAACGGTGTCGAGGACCGTTCCATCATGATCTGCTCGCTTCAGCGTGTCGGCGACGGGCATGGCGGGGAGAATTGCCGGCACGCCCTCCGAGAGCAGGCCAGCGATGCGATCGAGAAGCGCATGATCGAAGAAGGGCCGCACTGCGTCGTGGATCAGAACATGCGAGATATTCTTGCCGCGCAAATGGCGTAGTCCCGCTAAGACGGATTGTTGGCGCGTAGCGCCGCCGTGAGCCGCATCGATCGGCGTGCCGGACTGGACCTGCCCGGCAGCCTTAGCAAACAGCGCCTCGTCGTCGGGGTGAATGACCACGACGATGTGGCGGGCAAGCTCCCAGCTGGCGAACTTCTCCAGTGTGTGAGTGATAACAGGCCTGCCGCCAATCGCCCGATACTGCTTCGGTCCCTCTTCGGAGGCGCCCGCGCGTTCGCCGCGGCCGGCCGCGACGACGACGATACCTATTGCTGGTTGCTTTTGATGCATTTGCGGCATAAATCCTCAAAGCGCGATTTTTACACCGGTGCTTAGCGGCTTGGCGCATCGAATTCCAGCATTTGCTCGAAAAATGTCAATTCGCGCACTGCCCTCTTGGCAAGCCATTCAAACCTGTCTAAAAATAGTGCACGCATTTCGCGTGCCTGAAAGATAATCAATTGTTGAGCTTCGACCTCGCATCACCTTTGCGGATTGGACCTGTGGAAGTCAGGAACCGTGTTGTGCTGGCGCCTATGTCTGGCGTGACGGACATGCCGTTCCGGCAACTGGCGTGGCGTCATGGCGCAGGGCTTGTGGTCACCGAGATGGTAGCAAGCCGCGAACTGGTCAACAGCACTGCCGAATCATGGGCACGCCTCGAAAGCGCGGGATTTGAGCCCCACATGGTTCAGCTCGCTGGCCGTGAAGCCCATTGGATGGCGGAGGCCGCGAAGATCGCTGCCGACCATGGCGCCGACATCATCGATATCAACATGGGATGCCCCGCCAAGAAAGTGATTGGCGGTTACTCCGGCTCCGCCTTGATGCGCGATCCCGATCACGCCCTCAGCCTCATCGAGGCGACAGTCAAGGCCGTCAGCGTTCCCGTGACCCTGAAGATGCGGCTCGGTTGGGACGAGAATTCGATCAACGCGCCCGAGATCGCGCGCCGCGCCGAACAGGCTGGCGTTCAGCTTATTACGATCCATGGCCGCACGCGCATGCAGTTTTACGAGGGTCGGGCAGACTGGGATGCGATCCGCGCGGTTCGCGATGCCATTACCGTGCCCTTGGTTGCAAACGGCGATGTCGAAACCGTCGAGGATGCACATGAGATTCTGCGTCGCTCGGGAGCCGATGCCGTCATGATCGGTAGGGGCTGCCAGGGCAGGCCGTGGCACGCCGGCGTATTGGCTGGGCAACCGGCGCCCGAAGTGTGGGAAGTCCCCGACATTGCGACCGAGCACTACAGAATGATGCTCGAATTTTACGGTGAGGCAGTCGCCGTTCGCCACGCAAGGAAGCACCTTGGCTGGTATCTCGACCGTTTTGCGCCTGGTCTTGCAGCGCAGGAAAAGGCCGCGATCATGACGGCGCGGGAGCCCGACGACGTAGCTGCAAGGTTTTATAATGCATTTATGGCTGCGGCATCGAACACGCAGACCCGGGAGGCTGCATGACGAATGACGTGCCATCGTCGATCGACAACGGCGGTAGCGCAGTTGCGATCGCTGTGCTCAACGCGATCCAGAATCCGGTCGTGATGGTCAACGAGGCTGGCCTCGTCGCCTTCGCAAATTGGGAAGCGGAAGCCTTCTTCGGTGCCAGCGCAGCCCACCTCGCGCGGTACAAGATCTCGACCTTTATCCCATTTGGCAGTCCGCTGCTGGCCTTGATCGACCAGGTTCGTGAACGGCGAGCACCGATCAACGAGTATCGCGTCGACTTGAGCTCGCCGCGCCTCGGACAGGACAAGCTTGTCGACTTGTATGTTGCCCCTGTCGTCAGCGATCCAGGCTCCGTCGTGATCGTGTTCCAAGAGCGGTCGATGGCGGACAAGATCGACCGGCAGCTGACGCATCGTGCGGCGGCCCGCTCGGTCACGGGGCTTGCCTCCATGCTGGCGCATGAGATCAAGAATCCGCTTTCCGGTATTCGCGGTGCAGCGCAGCTGCTAGAGCAATCGGTCGTCGACGACGACCGCGCATTGACGCGGCTGATCTGCGACGAAACGGACCGCATCGTCTCGCTCGTGGACCGCATGGAAGTCTTCTCGGACGAACGCCCCGTTGATCGGATGCCGGTCAATATCCACTCCGTTCTCGATCACGTGAAGGCCGTGGCGAAGGCGGGATTTGCGCGGCACCTCCGGATCACCGAGAACTACGACCCGTCGTTGCCGTCTGTCTACGCGAACCGCGATCAGCTTGTTCAGGTGTTCCTCAATCTCGTAAAGAATGCCGCCGAAGCCGTCGGCGATCGCCCGGATGGCGAGATCGTTTTGACGACGGCTTACCGCTCCGGCATTCGTCTGTCGGTCGCCGGCACGCGCGAAAAGATTTCGCTGCCGCTGGAATTTTGTGTTCAGGACAACGGTCCGGGCGTGCCGGCGGACCTTCTGCCGCATCTGTTTGATCCGTTCATTACGACCAAGACGAACGGCAGCGGCCTTGGCCTCGCGCTCGTCGCTAAGATTATTGGGGACCACGGCGGCATTATTGAATGCGACAGCCAGACCAACCGCACGACATTCCGCGTCTTGATGCCGGCCTCCAAGGACGCATCGGTGGACGACGCAACGACCATAACTCCCACAGGACCTACTCGATGACAGCAACGATCCTCGTCGCGGATGATGATGCGGCAATTCGTACCGTGCTTAATCAGGCTCTGAGCCGCGCCGGCTATGACGTGCGAATTACCTCCAACGCCGCCACGCTCTGGCGTTGGGTGTCGGCAGGCGAGGGCGATCTTGTCGTAACCGATGTCGTGATGCCGGATGAAAATGCGTTCGATCTCCTGCCGCGCATCAAGAAGGCCCGCCCGGATCTCCCCGTGCTTGTCATGAGCGCCCAGAACACCTTCATGACGGCGATCAAGGCTTCCGAAAAGGGCGCCTACGATTACCTGCCAAAACCATTCGACTTGACGGAACTGATCGGCATCATCGGCCGTGCGCTGGCCGAGCCGAAGCGCAGGCCAGCCAAGCTTGACGAGGACATGCAGGACGGAATGCCGCTTGTCGGCCGTTCGGCCGCGATGCAGGAAATCTATCGCGTCCTTGCGCGCCTGATGCAGACCGATCTGACGCTGATGATCACCGGCGAGTCCGGTACCGGCAAGGAACTGGTGGCGAGGGCGCTCCATGACTACGGCAAGCGCCGCAACGGGCCGTTTGTCGCGATCAACATGGCGGCGATCCCGCGCGATCTGATCGAATCCGAGCTCTTCGGCCACGAGAAGGGTGCGTTCACCGGCGCCCAGACGCGTTCGACCGGTCGCTTCGAGCAGGCCGAAGGCGGCACGCTTTTCCTCGACGAAATTGGTGATATGCCGATGGATGCCCAGACGCGCCTCCTGCGCGTCCTGCAGCAAGGCGAGTACACCACTGTCGGCGGCCGCACACCGATCCGCACCGACGTTCGGATCGTCGCGGCGACCAACAAGGATCTGAAGCAGGCGATCAATCAGGGACTTTTCCGCGAGGATCTCTACTATCGTCTAAACGTCGTTCCGCTGCGTCTGCCGCCGTTGCGTGATCGTGCGGAGGATATCCCGGATCTTGTGCGCCACTTCGTCCAGCAGGCGGAAAAGGAAGGCCTTGGCTCCAAGCGCTTCGATCAGGAGGCGCTCGATCTGATGAAAGCCTACGCCTGGCCGGGCAACGTGCGCGAGCTCGAGAACCTCATTCGCCGGTTGATGGCACTTTATCCACAGGATGTGATCACCCGCGAAATCATCGAAGCCGAGCTTCGGTCCGATGTGCCGGACAGCCCGATCGACAAGGGGCCGATCCGTAACGGCAACATGACTATCGCCCAGGCTGTCGAAGAAAACATGCGGACATACTTCGCCGGTTTCGGCGACGGCCTGCCGCCACCCGGGCTTTACGATCGTGTATTGACGGAAATGGAGTATCCGCTGATTCTAGCCGCGCTGACGGCGACGCGCGGCAACCAGATCAAGGCGGCTGACCTTTTGGGGTTGAACCGCAATACGCTGCGCAAGAAGATCAGAGAGCTTGGCGTATCGGTGTACAGAAGCTCCCGCACTGCTTGACAATGTGACTGGCGACGTTGCATTTTCGCCACAATGCGTTGCTTAGAAGTCACGCATGGGGTTCGGGTTTTCGGAGCTGTCTAAGAGAGCAGCGGCACTTGCCGTTGCGTTGCGGAGGCAGGCTGGCGGCTTCCGCCCTGGTCCGCGGGAGCGGCGGAGGCGATTGCCTGCCGCCAGGAGAAATAAGCGAATGGAACAGGATGCAATGCCGCCTGCGGCGGAAGGCGAAGCTGTCACGGCCGTGACCGATCGCCGTGCCCTGTTTGCGCTGCCGGGCCTGATCCTTGCCGGTGGTGCGCTTCTCTGTGCCACGCTGACGCTCTTCGTTCTGCTCGGGCTGACCCCGATCGCGCCGACTTACCATGTCGTTGTCACCTCGGTTGTCGTGAACTCGTTTTTCGTGTTGGGTCTGATGGCCCTCATCGCACGTGAGGTCTCCCGCCTGCTCAAGGCGCGGAAACGCGGGCGAGCGGCGGCGCGCCTTCATATCCGCATCGTTGTGCTCTTCTCAATCGTCGCGATCACCCCCGCGATCCTTGTTGCGATTTTCGCCAGTATTACGCTGAATGCCGGCCTCGACCGGTGGTTTGCGCTCCGCACGCAATCGATCGTCAGTTCCTCCCGAAACATCGGGCAGGCCTACATGATGGAGAATGCGAGCTACCTGCAGGGCCAGACTGTCTCGATGGCGAATGACCTCGAGCGCAACAGGGCTCTGTTCAATCTCGATCGCACCGGCTTTTCCGATTTGATGACGCGGCAGGCGCGGGGCCGCGGGCTGCTCGGTGCTTTCCTTGTCCAGTCTGACGGCTCGGTGATCACCCAGGCTGATATCAAGACCGAGAAGCCGTTGCCGGCAATTCCCCAGGATGCGTTGAACAAGGCCGCGGCCGGCCAGCCGACCTTGATTCCGCCGGGCATAACCAACCTGGTGGGCGCCATCATCAAGCTCGATGCGATTGACGGCGCGTTCCTCTACACGGTCCGCGCGGTCGATCCCAAGGTCATGGGCGCAATGCGTCTCATGGAGGAGAACGCCACAGAATACAAATCCATGGAGGCAGGGCGTTTCTCGCTGCAGATCGCCTTCGCGGTTCTCTACATCGGCTTTGCCCTTATCGTTTTGCTGGCCGCCATCTGGACGGCAATTGCCGTGGCTGACCGTATCGTGCGTCCGATCCGTCTGCTGATTACGGCGGCGGACAGCGTGGCCTCCGGCAACATGGATATTGTCGTGCCTGTCCATTCCGTGGACGGCGATGTTGCCAACCTCTCGCGGACCTTCAACAAGATGATCTCGGAAATTCGCACGCAGCGCGACGAGATCCTGGAGGCCAAGGATGAGGTGGACGACCGCCGTCGTTTCATTGAAGCGGTTCTATCCGGTGTGACCGCCGCGGTCATCGGTGTCGAGCACGATCGCAGGGTCACCATCGTCAACAGTTCCGCAGAAGCGCTTATGGCATTGCCGGCGTCGGACATGCTCGGCAAGCAACTCTCCGAGATCGCGCCCGAAGTCGACCAGGTCCTGACGGAAGCCGCCTCCCGCTATCGCGGCGATTTCCGCAAGCAGATTGCCCTCGTGCGAGCTGGCACCGTGCGGACGCTGAGCGTCCAGGTGACGCGCGAGGAAGTACGCGACATGAGCGAATCCTATGTCATCACGCTCGACGACATCACCGACCTCGTTATCGCACAGCGCTCGACGGCATGGGGCGACGTCGCCCGCCGCATCGCTCATGAAATCAAGAATCCGTTGACGCCGATTCAGTTGTCGGCAGAACGCATTCAGCGCCGCTACGGCAAACAGATCAACCAGGATGACCGCAGCGTCTTCGACCAGTGCACCGAGACCATCATCCGGCAAGTGGGTGACATTGGCCGCATGGTGGATGAGTTCTCGTCGTTTGCCCGGATGCCGAAGCCGATCAAGGAGCCGAGCGATCTCCGCAAGATCCTGCATGATGCGGTGTTCCTGCGCGAGATGGGCAACAGCCACGTGAGCTTCCAGCAGGAACTGGGCGACCAGCCGCTGGAAGGGCTGTTCGACAGCCGCATGCTCGGTCAGGCATTCGGCAATCTGATCAAGAATTCCGTGGAGGCGATTGAAGCCGTGCCGAGCGGAGAGCGCGACGAGCGCAAGATCCTCGTTCGTGCCTCGCTCGATCCGGCGCGGGATCGCTTCACCGTCGATGTGATCGACAACGGTCGCGGCCTGCCGGTCGAAAACCGCCACAGCATTCTGGAACCCTATACGACGATGCGCGAGAAGGGCACCGGACTTGGCCTGGCGATCGTAAAGAAGATTATTGAGGAACATGGTGGGCAGCTCGAATTGCATGATGCGCCCGCTGATTTCGACCAGGGAAGAGGGGCCATGATCCGCGTGCATCTGCCACGTCTGGAAACTGCGCCTTCTGCTCCGGCCGCAAGTGACAAGGAAAGTGTTTATGGCCTCTGATATTCTGGTCGTCGACGACGAGCACGACATCCGCGAGATCGTCTCCGGTATCCTGTCTGACGAAGGACATGAGACCCGTACGGCACATGACAGCGACAGTGCGCTGGCTGCGATCTCCGATCGTGCGCCGCGGCTGATCTTCCTCGACATCTGGATGCAGGGCAGCAAGCTCGACGGTCTGTCGCTTCTGGACGAGATCAAGACGCGCCACCCGGACATCCCTGTCGTCATGATCTCGGGTCACGGCAACGTCGAGACGGCTGTTTCCGCCATCAAGCGGGGCGCGTTCGACTTCATCGAAAAGCCATTTAAGGCCGATCGACTGATCCTGATCGCGGAGCGCGCGCTAGAGAATTCGAAGCTGAAGCGCGAAGTATCCGAACTCAAGCGCAAGGCTGGCGATCCGGTCGAACTTATCGGTACCTCCGTTGCCGTCTCGCAGCTCCGCCAGACGATCGAGAAGGTATCGCCGACCAACAGCCGCATCATGATCTTTGGTTCGTCAGGTTCCGGCAAGGAGCTTGTGGCCCGTATGATCCACAAGAAGTCGACGCGCGCGAATGGTCCCTTCGTGGCACTGAATGCCGCCAATATCACCCCTGATCGCATGGAGATTGCGCTGTTCGGTACGGAAGGGTCGCCTGGCCAGGCGCGCAAGATCGGCGCACTGGAAGAGGCACACCGTGGCATTCTCTACCTCGACGAAGTCGGCGAAATGCCGCGCGAGACGCAGAACAAGATCCTCCGCGTTCTTGTCGATCAGCAGTTCGAGCGCGTGGGGGGCTCCAAGCGGGTGAAGGTCGATGTGCGCATCATCTCGTCGACGGCCTACAATCTCGAGACCCGCATCGCCGAGGGTTGGTTCCGCGAAGATCTCTATCATCGCCTTGCCGTGGTGCCCGTGCGCGTACCGGCACTCGCCGAACGGCGCGAAGACATTCCGTTCCTGGTCGATCAGCTGATGCGGCAGATTTCCGAACAGGCCGGCATCCGTCCCCGCCGCATTGGCGACGACGCGATGGCCGTGCTACAGGCCCATGATTGGCCGGGCAATATCCGCCAACTGCGCAACAACATCGAGCGGCTGATGATCCTTGCCCGTTCCGACGGTCCGGATGCGCCGATCACTGCCGAGATGCTGCCGACTGACCTTGGCGACATGTTGCCAAAGGTTTCGGCCAAGAACGACTATCACATCATGACGCTGCCGCTTCGCGAGGCACGAGAGATGTTCGAGAAGGACTACCTGATCGCGCAGATCAATCGCTTTGGCGGCAATATCTCGCGCACCGCGGAGTTTGTCGGCATGGAGCGCTCGGCGCTTCACCGCAAGTTGAAGTCGCTCGGCGTCTGAGACACGGGCGGCGCTGCGGCGCCGTCCTAATTCTCTCTGCTATAACTCCCGCACAGGTTCACCATGCCCAGAATAGCCTATGTGAACGGCCGCTATGTCACGCACTCGAATGCAATGGTCCATATCGAGGATAGAGGCTATCAGTTCGCGGATGGCGTCTATGAAGTCTGTGAAATCAGGCATGGCTATATCGTTGATCTTACACGCCATCTGAACAGGCTGGACCGATCGCTTGGTGAGTTGCGTATTGCCTGGCCAATGAGCCGCAACGCGCTGACCCGTGTTATTCGCGAAACGCTGCGGCGCAATCGCGTCCGCAACGGTCTCTTTTACCTGCAAATCACCCGTGGGGTTGCACGGCGCGATCATGTGTTTCCCGCAGAAGGAACGCTGCCCTCGCTGGTCATCACCGCCAAGAGCACCGATCCTTCGATCATCGCGAGGAAGAACGCGACAGGCATCAAGGCGATCACCGTGCCCGACAATCGCTGGGACCGTGTCGATATCAAGTCCGTCGGTCTCTTGCCGAACGCCATGGCGCGCCAGCACGCGAAGGAAGCCGGTGCGCAGGAGGCGATCTTTGTGGACCCCGATGGGATGGTGAAAGAGGGAGCTGCGACCAATGTCTGGATCGTCGATCGCGACGGCACTCTCATTACGCGTCCGGCTGAACACGGCATTCTGCGCGGCATTACCCGCACGACGCTGATCGATGTCGGCGCCAAGCTGGGCCTGAAGATCGAGGAGCGGAAATTCTCGGTCGCGGAGATGCTTGCGGCGCGTGAGGTGTTCATCACGGCGGCCACGAGCATCTGCTTTCCGGTTGTGTCGATCGATGGCCAGCCGATCGCAAATGGCCATCCAGGCAGCGTCTCCCAGAAAATTAGGGAGGCCTTTTTCGACGTTGCGGAAAAGATTGCGATTTGATACCAAGACTTTCTGGGCAGATGGGATGAGGGTTGTCGGCTGCCTGCAGGCGAGGTTGATTAGTATTTCACCGGCGGAATGAAGCCGGCAATAAAGAAAGAAGCGGCGCGATGGCGGAACGTTCTCAGAATCTGCAGGACTTATTTCTCAATACTGTACGCAAACAAAAGATTTCACTGACAATCTTCTTGATCAATGGCGTGAAGCTGACCGGAGTTGTCACCTCGTTCGACAATTTTTGCGTTCTGCTTCGCCGTGACGGCCATTCGCAACTCGTGTATAAACACGCAATCTCGACCATCATGCCCGGCCAGCCGATGCAGATGTTCGAAAGCGAAGAAGCTGCTTCCTAACGGGACCTGCAATTATCTCGACACGCGATACCAAAAACGATTCGATCATCCCGGAAGCAGCCAAGCACCGGGATGATATGCGCGCGACCGTCGTCGTGCCCCTGCTCAAGCAGGGGCGCGCCGGACGCAGTGCGGGCGATGCTGCGCCTGTGGTCACCCGCACGCCCGAGAGCCGCCTGGAAGAGGCGACCGGTCTTGCGCAGGCGATCGACCTCGATGTGGTGAATGGCACGATCGTCACCGTCAGCGATCCGCGACCCGCAACATTGATGGGCACGGGCAAGATCGAAGAGATCAAGGCGACGTTGGATGCGAATGATTCCGGTCTCGTGATCGTCGACCATCCGCTGACACCGGTACAGCAGCGCAATCTCGAGAAGGAATGGAACGCCAAGGTCATCGACCGCACTGGCCTCATCCTCGAGATCTTCGGCCGTCGCGCTTCCACTAAGGAAGGCACGCTGCAGGTCGATCTAGCTCATCTGAACTATCAGAAGGGCCGTCTGGTTCGCAGCTGGACCCACCTTGAGCGTCAGCGCGGCGGTGGCGGCTTCATGGGTGGTCCTGGTGAAACCCAGATCGAAGCCGACCGTCGCTTGCTGCAGGACCGCATCGTCAAGCTCGAGCGTGAGCTGGAACAGGTGGTCCGCACCCGCCAGCTGCATCGCGCCAAGCGCAAGAAGGTGCCGCATCCGATCGTGGCGCTCGTCGGCTATACCAACGCCGGCAAGTCGACACTGTTCAACCGGATCACCGGGGCAGGCGTGCTGGCCGAAGATATGCTGTTCGCAACGCTCGATCCGACGCTGCGCCGAATGAAGTTGCCACATGGCCGCACGGTGATCCTCTCCGACACCGTCGGTTTCATCTCGGACCTTCCGACCCACCTCGTCGCCGCTTTCCGCGCTACGCTGGAAGAAGTGCTGGAAGCCGACTTGATCCTTCATGTCCGCGATATGTCCGACGTCGACAATCAGGCGCAGAGTGCCGACGTGCTCCGCATCCTGAAGGACCTCGGCATCGACGAGGAAGAGGGCGACAAGCGCATCATCGAAGTCTGGAACAAGATCGATCGCCTTGAGCCGGAAGCGCACGATGCCATCGTCCAGAAGGCGAGTGGTGCCGAGAACGTCGTCGCCCTATCCGCAATCAGCGGCGAGGGTATCGATACGCTGATGGGAGAGATCAGCCGCAGACTGTCAGGCGTGCTGACCGAAGCGACTGTGCGCTTGCCTGTCGACAAGTTGGCGCTGCTGCCTTGGCTCTACGATCATGCGATCGTCGATAACCGCGAGGACAACGAGGACGGGTCGATCACGCTCGATGTACGTCTCTCGGAAACCGAAGCGGTCGAACTGGAGCGCCGCCTGGGCAACGGGCCGAAAGTCGCGAAAGAGGATTGGGAACGCTAGAGCTCCCTGCAGCGGGCTTTGCATTACGCCCGGACTGGGCCTCATGCAAGGTAAGGATGTCGGCTCAGCCCAGTTGCCGCTCGATAGCCTTCGCCGCCTGCCAGATTTCTTCCATCCGCTCCAGACTCGCCGCGTCCAAAGTTTCGCCTTCCGCGTCAAGAACGGCTTCGATATGACTGAAACGTCTACGAAATTTTGTATTCGTTCCGCGCAAGGAATCTTCCGGGTCAGCCTTTACATGCCTGCCGATATTGACCACGGCGAAGATGAGGTCGCCGAGCTCATCACTGACCTTTGCTTGATCGCCTTCCGCTAAGGCGACACGCAACTCGCCGATTTCCTCCTCGATTTTGTCGAGGATCGGTTCGGGCGCTGACCAATCGAAGCCCACCTTTGCAGCGCGTTCCTGCAGCTTCAGCGCCTCTGTCAGGGCAGGGAAGCTCCGCTGGACCGATCCGAGGAACCCCGCCTTGAAATCCTCGCTGACGCCGCGCTTGGCTCGCCGTTCGGCGCGCTCGCGCTTTTCTGCCTGCTTGATGTCGTCCCACTGCTTCTTCACCGCATCGGGCGTGTCGGCATCAGAACGGGCGAAGACATGCGGATGGCGGCGGATCATCTTGCGGGTGATTGCCTCAACGACGTCGCCAAAGGAGAATTCTCCCGCTTCCTCGGCCATGCGCGCATGAAACACGACCTGCAGCAGCAGGTCGCCCAACTCCTCGCAGAGGTCGTCCATGTCATTGCGCTCGATTGCGTCGGAGACTTCATAGGCCTCCTCGATCGTGTAGGGCTTTATCGTCTCGAACGTTTGGACGATGTCCCAGGGGCAGCCGGTTGCCGGATTGCGCAGCGCGGCCATGATCTCGATCAGGCGCGAAATGTCTTTTGAGGCTTCCATGGTCACTCAGTTCAGTGGAATATCGTTGTCGCTCTTCGACGCCTGGTAGCTTTCCGAGAGCGCATCGTACCGCGCCTTGATGCGCGCAGTCTGTGTTTTCAGTTCGGCCTTCAAATGCTCTTCTTCGGTCTCGACGAGATCGGCAATGGCAAAGCTGTTCCAGAACGCATTGCTGCGCCTGTAGCCACCCGGTTCCAGACCGAAAACCTCCTTCAGGATCTTCAGGTCGTGAGGAATGGCGAAGGCGTCGCGCGAATCCTCGTGGCTGAAGAAATAGTAGAAATTGTCGAACCCGGCCCAGGTGATCGCCGACATGCACATGGTGCAGGGTTCGTGCGTCGACAGAAAGATGAGATCCTTGGTGGCTGGCTTCTCGCCCAGTTCGTACAAGCGCTTCAGCGTGTGCACCTCGCCATGCCACAGCGGATTTTCAAGCTCGTTGTTGGTCTCGGCGATGACGAGCGAGAGGTCGGACTTGCGCAGGATCGCAGCGCCGAACACCTTGTTGCCGGCAGCGACGCCGCGTTCGGTCATCGGCAGGATGTCCTGTTCCATGACGTTGAGCAGGCGGGCGGCGATGGTCTGGTCGGACATGGCTTTCTCCTTGGTGGCCGCACTCTACCGGTAGCGGCAGGCGAGGCAAATGCCGATTTCGACGGGGAGCGGGATTTGTCACAGCCTTTCTGCTGCGCTGCGGCAGACGCAGGTGTGTCCGCTGCGCCGCACCGGTGACTTTTACTCAAATCATTGAGAGAGCGAGTAAAAGAATACGTGCGCGCGCGGGCATTGGAATTTCTGTTTCTTCATTTGCCTGGGCAGAGAGTGCATATTCCGGCAACTTCGAAATGGATTGATGATGTCTCCCAAGACTGAACAACTGTCGGTATTCCCTGCCTTCTTTCGCGTCGAGGGCAGGATCGCGGCCGTCTTCGGCAATGGCGACGAGGCTTTCGCCAAGGTTCGCTTGCTGCTGAACACGCAGGCACGGGTTGTTGCCTATACCGATCATCCTGAGGCCGATTACCACGCCTATCTGATCGCCAATCGGATTGAGACGGTGCGCGCAGTTTTTGTGGACGAGCAAGTCCGTGGGGCAACACTCGTCTTTGCTGCGACCGGAGACGCGGCGCAGGATCGCGCCATCGTTGAGGCCGCGCGCGCCGAAAAGGTGCCCGCCAACGCCGTCGATCAGTCTGACTACTGCGATTTCTTCACGCCTGCTCTTGTCAATCGCGCGCCGGTCGCTGTCGCTATCGGCACCGAAGGCGCGGGACCGGTGCTCGCACAGATGATCCGTGCACAGGTCGATCAACTTCTTGCACCATCACTTGGGCGGCTGGCCGATCTTGCCATCGGCTATCGAAAGACCGTCGAGCATCTCGTCCCGAAGGGCGCTGCGCGCCGCCTGTTCTGGCGCCGCTTCTTCTCCGGCGCGGTCGCCGATGCTGTCGCCAGCGAGAACCTGCCGCAGGCTCGCCGTGCAGCCAACGGCCTGTTTCGGTCCGCTGAGAAGGTCGAGGGGCACATCTGGCTCGTCGGCGCCGGGCCGGGTGCTGCGGACCTGCTGACGCTGCGCGCCCAGCGCGTGATGATGGAGGCCGATGTCATCGTCTATGATGCCCTCGTGCCGCAGGAAATCGTCGACATGGGCCGCCGCGACGCCGAGCGCCTGTCGGTCGGCAAGCGCAAGGGATGCCATTCGAAGTCGCAGGAAGAGATCAACGATCTGCTGGTATATCTCGGTCGCGAAGGCAAGCGCGTGGTTCGCCTGAAGTCCGGCGATCCGCTGGTCTACGGCCGGGCAGGTGAGGAAATGGCAGCGCTGCGGGCTACGGGCATTTCCTATGAAGTGGTCCCCGGCATCACCTCGGCCTTCGCCGCCGCCGCCGATTTCGAGTTGCCGCTGACGTTGCGTGGCGTGGCATCCTCGCTGGTCTTCACGACCGGCCACGATCTGACGGGTGATGTCCTGCCGGATTGGGCAAGCCTCGCCGTCTCAGGCGCAACGATCGCCGTCTATATGGGGCGCACCGTCGCCGCTTCCGTCGCCGAGCGCCTGATGCAGGCTGGCCTTCCGGCAGAAACCACTGTCGCCGTCATCGAGAATGCCAGCCGTCCCAATCGCCGGCTGTTGCATGGGATTCTGCGGGATCTTCCTGATCTGCAGCACCGTGACGAGTTGACCGGCCCGGTTATGGTCATTATCGGCGATGCTGTAGCAGGCGCCAATTTCGAACTGTCGGAACCGCTCGTGCGCGAACGCGCCCGGTCCGAGGAATTTGCAAGGAGCTGAACATGGTGGACAAGGTCCTGACTGCCAACCGACTGACGGATGGCATCGCCGTCTGGCTGAACGCCAACGGCCAATGGGTGACCTCGCTGCAGGAAGCCCTTGTTGCTCGCCATACAGAAGCCGTCGATGCGCTGGAAGCAATTGGCAAGAAGTCCTATGCCGACAATCAGGTCGTGGACGTAGCCGTCGTCGAGGTTCAGGAGAGCAACGGCGTGCTGTGGCCGCTGCGCTTGCGCGAACGCATTCGTGCCCAGGGCCCAACCATGGAATACGCGCCGGGCTACAAGCCCGCCGACCCCGCATTCATCGCAGTCTGAGGAAGCAGATGTATCGTTACGACGAATTTGACCACGCTTTTGTCGCCGAGCGCGTCGAGCAGTTCCGCGACCAGGTGCAGCGCCGCCTTTCCGGTGAGCTTGCCGAAGACGCGTTCAAGCCGCTGCGCCTGATGAACGGCGTCTATCTGCAGCTTCACGCCTACATGCTGCGTATCGCCATTCCTTACGGGACGCTGAGCTCGCGCCAGGTGCGGATGCTCGCTCATATCGCGCGCAAGTACGACCGCGGCTACGGCCACTTCACGACCCGCCAGAACCTGCAGTTCAACTGGCCGAAGCTCTCCGAAATCCCGGATGCGCTGTCCGAGCTGGCATCCGTTGAGATGCACGCTCTGCAGACGTCGGGAAATTGCATTCGCAATGTTACTGCCGACCATTTTGCAGGTGCAGCCGCCGACGAAATCGCGGATCCGCGCCCCTACGCCGAGATCCTGCGCCAGTGGTCCTCGGTGCATCCGGAATTCTCGTTCCTGCCGCGCAAGTTCAAGATTGCCGTCACCGGTGCCGAACGTGACCGCGCCGCGATCCAGGTCCACGACATCGGCCTGCATCTGAAGAAGAACGAGAAGGGTGAAATCGGCTTTGCCGTATATGTCGGTGGGGGCCAGGGCCGCACGCCGATGATCGCCAAGCTGATCCGCGACTTCCTTCCGGAAGAGGACCTGCTGTCCTATACGACAGCCATCGTGCGCGTTTACAACCTGCATGGCCGTCGCGACAACAAATACAAGGCTCGCATCAAGATCCTCGTGCACGAAACAGGCGCGGAAGAGTTGGCGCGTCAGGTCGAGGGAGAGTTCGCGGAACTCAAGGAATCCGAGCTGAAGTTGCCGGAAGCTGATGTCGAAGCCATCGCCGCCTATTTTGCGCCGCCGGCCCTGCAGGATCGCGCCGAAGGCTGGGAAAATCTCGCTCGCTGGAAGAAGGCCGATCCGGCTTTCTCTCGCTGGGTGCAGCAGAACGTGCAGCCGCACAAGCATCCCGACTACGGCATGGTGACGATCTCCCTGAAGCCGATCGGCGGCATTCCGGGCGATGCTTCGGATAGCCAGATGGATGCCATTGCCGATATCGCTGAGGAATATGCCTTCGACGAAATCCGCGTCAGCCACGAGCAGAACCTGATCCTGCCGCATGTGGCGCTCGCCGATCTCGAAGCGGTCTATCGCGGTCTCGTCGCCATCGGCCTCGCCGAGGCCAATGCCGGTCTGATCACCGATATCATTGCCTGTCCGGGGTTGGACTACTGCGCGCTCGCCAATGCGCGCTCCATTCCTGTTGCGCAGGAAATCTCCCGGCGCTTTGGCGATCCGGATCGGCAGGCTGAGATCGGCGAGCTGAAGATCAAGATCTCCGGCTGCATCAATGCCTGCGGCCATCACCATGTCGGCCATATCGGCCTGCTGGGCGTGGAGAAGAAGGGCGCTGAGCTCTACCAGATCACGCTTGGCGGTTCGGGCGACGAGCATACGTCGATCGGCGAGATCATCGGCCGCGGCTTCGAGCCCGACAAGGTGACCGACGCGATCGAAACGATCGTCAACACCTATCTGACAATCCGCAAGGAGCCGTCTGAGATCTTCCTCGAAACCTATCGCCGCGTTGGTCCTCAGCCGTTCAAGGACGCGCTGTATGGTTCGGCGGCAGAAGCGGCGTAAGGAGGGGACGATGACCAAGATCTGGAGAGAAACCGGCTTCGTAGAGAACGATCCCTGGGTGATCGAGACTGAAGAGGTGAAGGCAGGCGAGGGGCAGAAGCCCCTTCTCGGCCTGGACGAGCTGATCGCCAGGGCCGACGAGAGCAACGAGGTCGGCTTCGGCGTGCTGATCAAGCCGGCGGACGATATTCGCAAGCTCGAGCCCTACCTCTATCGGCTTGAGATCGTCGCTGTCGCCTTCCCGGCGTTCAACGATGGCCGGGCCTTCAGCCATGCATCCCTCCTGCGCGACCGCCTTGGATACACCAACGAACTGCGCGCCGTCGGCGACGTGCTGATCGACCAGATTCCGCTGATGCAGCGGGTCGGCATCGACAGCTTCGCTGTCACCAACGAGACTGCGATAAAGCGCCTCACGGAACATCGCCTGCCGGGAATTCCGCATCATTATCAACCGGCTGTGCGTGACGCGGACGCTGGCAAGGGCTATAGTTGGCGCCGTCAGGCGAAGCCGGCTGCATAAGCACCGGATCGCCGTCAAAGAATTGACGGAACGGTGCAATGAAGACTTTTGAAATCGCGGTGATCGGTGGCGGGCTTGCTGGCATGATCGCCGCCATCGCCTTGGCTCGCGGCGGACGCAACGTGGCTCTCGTTGCCCCGCCATCGCCGAGCCAGGACCGGCGCACGACCGCGCTCATGGATCAATCGATCCGTTTCCTCGACAGGTTGACGTTGTGGGAAAAGTTGCGGCCAGCGGCCGCGCCGCTTTCCACCATGCGCATCATCGACGGCACGAATCGCCTGCTGCGGGCGCCGATCACCACATTCCGTTCGGTCGAACTCGATCTTGAGGCCTTCGGCTACAATTTCCCGAACAAAGCCTTGATGGGGGTGCTGGAGGCCGCGATCGCCGGTGAGGGGAACATCACGCGCTTTACGTCGTTTGCCGGCGTGATCGATATCGGCACCGAATCGGTGACGGTCACGCTTGCCGATGGCGAAATCCTGTCGGCGACGTTCGCGGTTGGCGCTGATGGGCGCAAGTCGAAGCTGCGCGAAACCGCCGGCATCGACGTTCGCACCTGGTCTTATCGGCAGTCGGCCATGGTGCTGAACTTCGAACACTCGCTGCCGCATGAGAATATCTCGACGGAGTTCCATACGGAAAGCGGACCCTTCACTCAGGTGCCGCTGCCCGCCAATCGCTCCAGCCTCGTTTGGGTCCAGAACCCATCGGATGCCGTCGCCCGCAATGAACTCTCGCTCGTTGAACTGAGCAATGTCGTCGAGGAGCGCATGCAGTCACTGCTCGGTAAGGTGACCGTCGAGGAAGGTGTGCAGCTCTGGCCTCTATCAGGCATGATGGCCCATCGCTTCGGCAAGGGGCGGATTGCCCTCATTGGCGAGGCATCGCATGTCTTCCCGCCGATCGGCGCGCAGGGGCTGAACCTCAGCCTGCGCGATGTCATGGCGCTTCAGGACATTCTTTGCACGCGACCCGAACTGCCGATCGCGGCTGATGCCGGCGACCGTTTCGATCGGAAGCGTCGCGCCGATATCATGAGCCGCACCGCGAGCGTCGATCTTCTTAATCGCTCGCTATTGTCCGATTTCCTGCCTGTTCAGATGATGCGCGCTGCCGGCCTGCACATTCTGTCGGCACTCGCCCCACTGCGCAGCATTGTCATGCGTGAGGGCATCGAGCCTGGTCGTTCGTTCCGCGATATTCCCGGCGCGATCAACGAAAAGCTAAGCCGGAAGAAAGCCTGATTTGATCGCAATCAGGAAGAGCGAGACGGTCACGACGGAAAGCGCCGTCGTGATCAGGATCGTTGCCGAAGCGCGTTCCTTCCAGACGCCATATTGCTGCCCGATGACGAAGACGTTGGTTGCCGTCGGCAGGGCGGCAAGCAGTACCGCGGCATATATCCAGACCGGCTCGAAGCCACCGATGGCGGTCAGCGCGAGATAGACGACAATCGGGTGCACGATGAGCTTCGCCAGAACGATATAGCCGATTTCGGCCGGTATGCGCCTCACCGGCCGAAGCGCCAGCGTGACGCCCATGGCAAACAAAGCGCAGGGGGCGGCAGCTTGCGCGAGATAGTCGACGAAATGCTGGAATGCGGCCGGCTGATCGATGTGAAAGCCGGCAGCAACGAAGCCGAACGCCGTCGACAGGATAAAGGGGTGGAAGGCCACTTTCCGAGTAATGTCGATCGCCAGCCGTCCCGCGGAACGCCGGTCATCGCCTGCCGCTGCCATCAGCGCCGGCGCGACGATAAAGTGCAGCGCGTTCTCGAGGCAGACGATCAGCGCGACCGGTATGGCCGCTGCTTGGCCGAGCGCCAGCAGAGCGAGGCCAGGCCCCATATAGCCGATGTTGCCGTAGGCGCCGGCAAACGACTGGATCGTGCAGTCGGCGAGCGAATTACCCCGGATCCAGCGACCGATCGCGAACAGTGCAATGAAGATCGAATAGGTTGCCGCGAGATCGGTGGCGATGAAGTCGATCCTTGTCAGATCTTCGAAGGGCGTGCGTGAGACGAGCTTGAAGAACAACGCCGGCAGCGCTGCATAGATGATGAAGGTGTTCATCCAGCCGAGCGCGTCGGCCGGCTGCTTCGTCACCTTGCCTGCGATATAGCCAATGAGGATCAGGCCGAAGAACGGCAGGAGCAGACTGACAATATCGAACAACGGCTATTCCAAATGCAACTTTCTTCGGGGTGATTTCGGCTTAGCCGATTTTCATCAGGATTGGAAAGGTCTGCTGGAACCAGATTGCGACGTCACTGACGAAACCGAACATGAAGGCGAGGCCGGTCAGGACGAGGAATACGCCCATGACTTTCTCGACCGTTCCGAGATGCCGGCGAAAGCGCGTCAGGAAGTTCATGAAGGCGCCGGAAAAGCCAGCGGCGATCCAGAACGGGATGGCAAGGCCGAGGGAATAGACGGCCAGCAGCCCAGCACCTGAGCCAACCGTCTCCCGCGAGGCCGCAACGCCAAGGATCGCACCGAGTACCGGACCGATGCAGGGTGTCCAGCCAAAAGCGAAAGCCAGGCCCATGATATAGGCACCGGTCAGCGTCGCGGGCTTGCCGCTGCCCTGGAAGCGCACCTCGCGGGCCAGAATTCCAATCCGGAAGACTCCGAGGAAATTCAAACCCATGACGATGATGATCAGGCCGCCGATCTTTGCCAGGAGATCGAGATGCTGGCGAAGCGCCATGCCGATGCTGGATGCACCAGCGCCGAGCGCCACAAAAACGGTCGCGAAGCCGAGTGTGAAGAAAAGCGCCGAAAACAGCACGCCCCGCCGCGCGTCCGGGGCAACGGCAACGGCGCTGCCACCGCGAAACTGCTCGACGGAAATGCCGGCCATATAGCAGAGATAGGGGGGAACGAGAGGCAGGACGCAGGGCGACACGAACGACAGCGCGCCGGCAAAAAGGGCGCTCAACAAGGAAATATCGGCAATCGACACTTAGGCACTCCGGCGGCAGGCAATGATGCGCGAAGTCCTATCGCAACCTAACCATCCGGGCCAATCACCTTTTTGCGCTTTCGTTGAAAAAGGAAGGGAGGACGCAGGATGCGGAACCGGTGATCGTGCGCCGCCGGGCGCACCATCATTGCCTTCCGCACTGCATGTTAGCGATCGCGGCAGACTGTCCTGTATTTGGTGATGTAGTGGTGATGGCTCTTTTTCTGGTAGGGCTGGTCCCAGCACACCTGTCGCGCATAACGCGGGCGATAATAATCATCGCCATCATCGTCGTACGCATAGCGCGGGCCGTGCCTATAGTAGCGCGGCGGAGGCGGATCGTCATAATAGCGTGGGCCGGAGCCGAACTCGAAGTATACGCCGTCCGCGAAAGCCGGTGAGGCTACGAGCAGCGTCGCTAGTCCGGCGGCTGCAACAACTAGCTTTCTCATGATCGGTCTCCATCTGTATCTGTTAACGCAACGCCTTCGGAGCGCTGATGGTTGGGCAGATTAGATGTGGCGAATGAATGCGCACTGAAACCGGCGTTCATGTCCCAGTCATGCGGATGATCGCGCCGAATCATGATTCGGTTGAGTTTGGTCGGCGGCAGACGCAGCGAAAGCACCTGGAGTCAGCGGCGCGCCATTTCTGTCGTGCCGTCACCGCTCAGTGATCCGTATCCGAGATATGGGGAATGTGCAGTACCTGCCCATCGAGCAGGAGCAGAAAATGATCTTCATCGAGTCGATTCACGATCTCGCCTTCCTCGGTCATATAGTCGGTCTTGGGCGAAGGCGCGTTTTGGCCAGAAATCCTGATCTGCTGAATGACGACATAGGTTTTCCCTCTGTCGTCCTGACACCGAAACCGCCTTTCCTCTTTATAGTTCGACATGGCTAGGCCTCCATCGCATCCAGACGAATCTTTGCTTCGATCGATGCGATTTCAAGGCCCGCCGGCTATTTCCGTCGATTAACGCGAAGAGATTGAAACGCTCCTTTCGAACGCGCTCAGGCTGTCCACCAAAAAACGCGTCTCGGCGGTTTCAGACCGGAAGCATGCTCCCGGTTGTTGGCGGCGAAGCCATCAACGAGATTAGCGGGACGCAGCATTCGCTACACGATTGCCGGCGTTCTGGGTCGCATTGACGGTATTGGCCGTATCGCGCCCAATGCCCTTGATCGTGTTTGCGCAAGAACTCAGTGCCATGAGCATGCATAGGGCGGCGGCAACTTTGGCGGTGATCGTCATTGGGTTGTTTCCTGGTTGCTGACGATAGTTAATGCTCGAGACCGCAAGTTGTTCAAAACGAACGACAATCGAAGGAGAAAAAGCGGGGGAAGGGACCAAGAAAAGCCCGGCGGGATAGAAACCACCGGGCCTTTTTGACGAACCTACATATGCGATGCTGGTCCGGCAGCGCGGATTTCAAACGCTGCAATCAAAAAAACGAGCGGCGCGGCCAAAGGTTCCAAGAAAAACGCGTATGCCCAGACAGAAAGCTTGCGGCACGCCTTGGAACTTTTGAACGGCCGGGCCGTAGCAGGCGCACGCGATTACACGGTCTGGCCGTCGCTCTCTGCCGCCTCGTAGGTTTGCTGTTCAACAGCTTAGGAGAGTTGCAGAAGCCGCTGCGTGACGGCGCGCCCGAGGGCATCGAATTTCACGGTTCTCCTAGATAACGGAACGTCATTTCTTTTGTTCATAAAATTTATAGACAATATTCGGTCTAACAACAAAGGAGAGAGATCTATGTCGCTGCGATTGGTGGGTATTGCCGGTAGCTTTAACCGTCCGTCCAAGACCTATGCCCTGGTCGAGCATATTGCGGGGCTTGCTGCTGAAAACTACGGCTTTTCAAGCAAGATCTACGATCTGAAGGACGTCGGTCCGTCGCTGGGCACTGCGCTCTGGCGTCGCGACCTGGATGAACAGGCCAGCCAGGTTCTTGATGATATCGTCAAGGCGGATGTCCTGGTCATCGGCTCGCCGACCTACAAGGGCTCGTATCCCGGCCTGTTCAAGCACTTGATCGATCTAATCGAGCCGAGCGAACTGCGCTCGAAGCCCATCATCATTTCTGCCACCGGAGGCGGAGACCGCCATGCCCTGATTGTCGAGCATCAGCTGCGGCCGTTGTTCGGATTCTTCATGGCCCACACGTTGCCGACGGCCGTCTATGCCGCTGACCGCGATTTCGTCGACTACAAAATCGCTTCGGAGGCGCTGTCTGGCCGTATCGGTTCTGTCGTCGACGAACTGGCAGCCTTCTCTTTCGTCCCGTCGGCAAGGACCTCGCTTCAGGCGGCCGAATGAGATTTGGAGGAATGGTGGCATGGACAGTGCGGAGAAACGGGCGATGGGGAGCGAGCTTTGGAGCGTCTTCGACTTTGCGCGTCGCTATCGGCTGACGATGCGCGAGCAAAATCGACTGCTGATGCTGTTCGGCCCCGTCGCCAGCGCCGCGGACCTGCTTTCGAATGCGAGGCGCAACCAGCTGATCTGAGGTGCGGCAAGGAGAAAACGATGATGCAGTCTCTTCTTCTTTGGTTCCGGTCGATGGTCCTCATCGGTCCTTCCCAACCGGCAGCCGCGCCACGGTGCGAGCCGCATGGCGACCGCGAACTGACGGCACGCGACTATGAAATCTACTATTGGAGCTCGTCTCCGGCGCCTTGGTACTGAGGGATCGTCATGGCCGTTTTCGATGCTCGCCATATTGCTCCGCGTAGCCGGCGTGCCGATGCCGCGGCGGATGTGGCCGCTTCCGCGGCGACGGTGTTCGCCTTCGGGTTCCTCTTCGCAATCACCCTCGGCGTTCTCTAGGAACAGATACTCCTTCACACGATGCGGATAAGGATTGATGATGGCGCCAGTACTAATTCTTCCCGGGCTCTTCGGATCAGAAGATGCGCACTGGCAAACCGCATGGCTGCGGGATCATCCCGAAAGTCGCCTCGTCCAGCAGGACAATTGGGATCATCCGCACCTCAGCGTCTGGCGGGTGAGGCTCGAGGCCGTGCTCGAAGATGCCGGTGAAGCATATATCGTTGCTCACAGTCTTGGATGTCTGCTTGCGGCAAGCCTTGCCGGGCGGCCTTCTGCGGCGCGGGTGAGGGGAGCGCTGCTGGTGGCGCCGTGCGACCTGCTGGTGACCGAGAAGCTGCATCCCGGGCAGATTGCGTTTGGTACGATGCCGACGGCCGAGCTGCCGTTTCCGAGTATCGTCGTCGGCAGTCTGAACGATCACTATATGTCGCTCGATCGCCTGACACTGTTTGCCCGTCTCTGGGGCAGCGAGCTTCGCAATGCCGGTCTGGCCGGGCACGTCAATGTCGCCAGCGGCTATGGCCGGTGGCCGGGGGGCTACCGTGCCTTTGAAACCCTGAAAGCCAGAACGCGGCATCTTGATAAGATACCGCCGAAAAAGCCGTCTCTTGGTAAAGAGGCCTCGTCCGCGTGGTAGTCGATGTCATCGACGATGCCAACTGGTCGGCACGCGAACTTTGCGGCCATTAATCACCGGCATCGTGGCACAAGTGCTTGAACAGCGCCAGAAAACGACTACAGAATCGCCGGTCATTGAACACCAGCGCCATTTCCAACAAGGTCACGACTCATGAGCCTCCGCATCAACGATATTGCCCCTGATTTCACCGCCGACACCACGCAGGGTCCCATTCAGTTCCACGACTGGATTGGTGACGGCTGGGCGGTGCTCTTCTCGCATCCGAAGAACTTCACGCCGGTTTGCACGACCGAGCTTGGGGCGATGGCAGGGCTGGAGCCCGAATTCCGCAGCCGCGGCGCCAAGATCATCGGCATCTCTGTCGATCCGGTGGAAAGCCACAGCAAGTGGAAGAGCGATATCAAGACGGCGACCGGCTTCGATGTCGACTATCCATTGATCGGCGACAAGGACCTGAAGGTTGCCAAGCTCTACGACATGCTGCCGGCTGGAGCCGGAGAAACGTCGGAAGGCCGCACGCCAGCTGACAACGCAACCGTTCGTTCCGTCTTCATCATCGGCCCGGACAAGAAAATCAAGCTGATCCTCACCTACCCGATGACGACGGGGAGAAACTTCAACGAGATCCTCCGCGCGATCGACTCCATTCAGTTGACGGCAAAGCATCAGGTCGCGACGCCGGCGAACTGGCAGCAGGGCGATGACGTCATCATCACGGCTGCCGTCTCCAACGAGGACGCGGTAACGCGCTTCGGATCGTTTGACACGGTGCTGCCGTACCTGCGCAAGACCAAGCAGCCGCAGGCGTAGCCGGCGGGCACGGGCAGGCATAAGGCGGGACGACTTGATGGCACACGAGCGACAATTGCATCTCGGCGCCTTCATGCGCCCCGTCAGTCTGCATACCGGAGCCTGGCGCTATCCCGGCGCCTACCCGGACGCGAACTTCAACTTCAAGCACTTAAAGGAGTTTGCGCAAAGGCTGGAGGCGGCGAAGTTCGATGCCTTCTTCATGGCTGATCATCTGGCCGTGCTCAACATGCCTGTGGAGGCACTGAAGAGGAGCCAGACGGTAACCTCCTTCGAGCCGTTCACACTGCTGTCGGCGCTTGCCGCCGTCACCGATCGGATCGGGCTCGTTGCGACAGCCTCGACGACCTTCGACGAGCCCTATCACGTTGCGCGCCGCTTCGCCTCGCTTGACCATATCAGCGCCGGGCGCGCGGGCTGGAACATTGTGACGACGGCTAATCCCGACGCCGCGCTGAATTTTGGCCTCGATGAACATGTCGAACACGGCGAACGGTATCGCCACGCCCGCGAGTTTTACGACGTCGTCACCGGCCTCTGGGACAGTTTCGCCGACGACGCATTTACGCGCGACGTGGAAAGTGGCCAGTTTTTCGACCCGACCAAAATGCATGTCCTCAATCACAAGGGCGAGGAGCTCAGCGTGCGCGGTCCGCTCAATATTGCCCGCCCGCCTCAGGGATGGCCGGTGATCGTGCAGGCGGGGCAGTCAGAGCCGGGCCGCCAGCTTGCCGCCGAGACAGCCGAAGTCGTCTTCTGCTCGCCGCGCGATCTCCCGGCGGCGCAATCACTCTATGCCGATATCAAGGGGCGGATGGCCGCCGTCGGCCGCGATCCTGATAGCCTCAAGATCCTGCCGGCCGCCTTCATCGTCATTGGCGACAGCATTGAGGAGGCGCGCGCGAAACGGGCGCTGCTCGACAGCCTCGTTCACTATGACAGCGCCGTCGCTTCGCTCTCGATCGCCCTTGGTCATGATGCTTCCGGCTTCGATCCGGACGGGCCGCTGCCTGAGATACCCGAGACGAACGCCAGCAAGACCGGCCGCGCGCAAGTGCTGAAGTTCACCCAGGAAGAGCAGTTGACCGTTCGGCAGCTCGCGCAGCGCTATGGGGGCTACGCGGGCCTTGCGTTCGTAGGAACGCCGGAAACGATCGCCGATGAGATGGCGCAATGGCTGACGGCACGCGGCAGCGACGGTTTCAACATCGTCTTCCCCTACCTTCCCCAAGGTCTCGACGATGTCGTTGATCGGCTTGTACCCGAGCTGCAGCGACGAGGCATTTTCAAGAGGGATTACGAGGGTGCGACGCTACGTGAACACCTTGGCCTATCTCGGCCCGCCAACAGGTTTTTTGCAAGCCGCTGAGTCGCAACAACTGGCGGAGAAGCATCCTCTTACGGCAAGGAGAGGCAAGGGGGAGGCCGGCCGCCGCGGATCAGATCCGGAAAAGATAAGCACCGAATCGAAGGCCGCGCGTTGGCTTTCCCGTGTGCTCACTCACCCAAAGGAAGGGCATTCCAAGCCCGCTTGCACGGCGAGGTTGGTCCTATTAGCTTGAAGAGATAAAGAGCGAAGCGAAGGGAGCCAAACGCCGATGTCGACAGCGGTTGCCATTCTCGGTGGAATTGGGCTCTTTCTCCTCGGCATGACCGTCATGACCGACGGCCTCAAGGCATTGGCGGGATCGGCGTTACGGACCGCCTTGGGCGCGGCAGTCGCCACGCCGCTCTCCGGCGCTTTCTGGGGCGCTGTCGTCACCTTGCTCGTCCAGTCGTCGAGCGCGGTGACGATGACGACGATCGGTCTCGTCAACGCCGGGCTCTTGACCTTCCCGCAGGGGCTTGGGCTCGTTTTCGGCGCCAATGTCGGCACAACGGGAACGGGATGGCTGGTTGCGCTGATCGGCGTGAGAGTCTCGCTCTCAGCCTACGCGCTGCCGATGATATTCATCGGAGCGCTGGCCAAGCTACTGAGCGGCGGGAGGATCGCGGCGGGGGGCAGTGCGCTTGCGGGTTTCGCGCTCATTCTTTACGGGCTGACGACGCTGCAGCAGGGCATGGGGGGGCTGGCGGAGACGCTGCATCCGTCCGATCTGCCCTCGGTGCTTGGTTCTCCGGGAGTTAGCTGGGGTGCGGGTTTGGCTGGCCTCATGATGCTGATCGGCGTTGGCTTGGCGATGACGGCGGTCATGCAGTCCTCGACGGCGGCGATCGCCGTGACCATTTCCGCCTTCTACGCCGGGGCAGTGAGCCTGGAGCAAGGCGCAGCACTGATCATCGGCCAGAATATCGGGACGGCGACGAGTTCCGCCTTAGCCGCGATCGGCGCCAGCACGACGGCCAAGCGCCTCGCCCTGGCCTATGTGCTGTTCAAGATGATCGCGGCGCTTATCGCGATCATCGCCTTTCCGTTCACGACTGTACTGATGAAACGCTTTTCCGCGTCGGTCGACGGGATGACGCAGCTTGCTGCCTATCACACGGCCTATAACGTCGTAGGGGTTGCGGTGCTGCTTCCGGTGACGCAATGGTTTACCCGCGTTGTCGAGCGTATGTTGCCGTCGAGGCAGACAGCCGTTCAGCGCGCGCTTGATCCAAGCGCCCTTGCCAGTCCGGTCATCGCGATCGAGACGGTCAGGCGCGTCCTGGCGGACGTCCTCGCGATGAACACTGCCTCGGTTTCTGCTGCGCTCTCAGGCCCGACGAGGCTTGCGACCGGAGGCGTTTCGACCGGCATTGTGCTGTCGGAGATACGGGATTTTCTCTCCGAATTGAAGGAGCCGCCCGAGACTGAGGATGAGCGGTTGCGCATGACGAGCATGCTGCACGCGCTCGATCACGCTTCGCGCCTTGCGGACGTCCTGGAGGAGGGGGAACTCCCCGGCCGGCCGGTCGAAGCCGTTCTCGAACGCCGCGCGACCGAGCTATGCGCACGTGTGACGATCGCGGCCGAAGCGATTGGTCGCTCGATCACTTCTGAAACCGCCCTCAGCGCGCAGGCCGCGGCTATCGGTTGGAGCGTGTCACCCGAGGTCGCCGCGACGCTTTCGGACGCCGAACGGGCGGCAAAAGAACTCAGCGCGCTGAAGCAGGACCATCGCGCGACAACTCTTGCCTCGGTTGCACTGGGAGAGCTGGTAGCTGCAAGTGCCTTCGCGCGGATCGACGCCGCTCGACGACTCGAGCGAATCGCGCATCACACCTGGCGGTTGGCTGCCCATCTTCTCGGGCGCGGCGGGCATTAGCCATCAGGATACCCCTTTGCGGTCGGTCGTTCCGCAAGGCGGTGCAGCTGCTTGTGTAATCCCTTGATTGAGGTGATTAAAATCAATCGGGAACATGCTCCATGATGATTTGCGTGTGCAGCATCGGCGCCTCGGATCCGAAATAGCCTTCCAGCAGCGGCAGAAAATCGTCCGACAGATAGAATGCCGTCAACGCACGGTCGGCCAGCAGGCGGAAGTCGGCGTCGTCGCGACGCAGCGCTATTGCATAGGGTTCATGCGTAAAGAGCCGATCACCGATCTCGAGCGACGATGAATCGCGTGCCCTCTTGGCCAGGCTGATGAGTAGCACCTGATCGGCGATATAGGCGTCGATCTTGTGATCCTCCAGCGCCTTAAGCCCGTCCTCGTGCGTTTCGAAATCGGAAAGCTTCGTCTTCGAGGCTTGGATGGCCAACGCCTCGCGCAGGGTCGTTCCAGTTGTTGTGCTTGCCCGCACCCCGATTACGCGTGTGGAGGGGACACGCTGGCTGACCGGGCGAACAGCGGGCTTCTCGAGAAAAAGAGTCTGCAGATAGTTAGGCGAATCTTTGCGGAGCAACGCGGTCGCCCCCGTCAGAAAGATTGGCTGTGAGAAGTCAACGATTTCTCGCCTCTTCAAATTGACGGTGATCGCGCCGCAAAGCAGGTCGATCTGTCCGTTTTTCACTGCATCGAAGCCGTTGGCGAGCGTCATTTCAACGTATTCGCGCTTCAGTTGCGGAACCCGATACTCTATTTCGTCGGCGATCTTGCCACACAGGTCGATGGCATATCCCGTCGGATCGGCGCCCGATTTGACGGAGGAAAAGGGCGCCTCGTCGGTAATGTAGCCGATACGCACACTGCCGCGCTGGGTGACCGTATCGAGCGTCGCAGCGCCGGCCGCGATCGCGGAAAGCCACAGGGCAACATTCGCCAGCAGAAATCGTCTCATGCACTTTGCCATGGGCATGAACCTCACCACGAAAAAAACGGCGAACTAAAAGGCGTACGCGCAGATTATGGGCAGTCAGCCATTTGTCAACTCAGGGCACCTCGCTGTCGCGGGACGGAAAAGCCCCATCTTGCACTGCAGGTCGGGCGCCTGGATCAACATGTGAAGCCGTTGGCAGCCATTACAGCGGCGCGCGTGACGCCCACGTCGGCAGCCCACACGGTGCTGCTTTATGGATCAACTCCACGGCGCTATTTTGCGACAGGAGAGATCCGGGTTGGCATAGAACAATTACGCGCGTTATGCCTTGTTGTGTTCCATCGCCAGTTCTGCCTCGAGGCTTTCCGCATCGCGGAAGATCGTGACAACCGCCAGAACGCGTCCGCCGTGCGTGAAGCGCAGGAGGCAGTCCTTCGCAGCAATGGCGCCCTCGATCTCGATCGCGTCCCATCTCTCGGCGTGTCCGACATAATTGATCGGGATGTCGTAATGCTGGCTCCAGAAAAACGGCACATCCGTGAACTCCTTCCGGCGTCCGAGCATGTTCAGCGCAGCGGTAGCACCCTGCCGCTCGGCCACGACCCAATGCTCAACTCTGATGTTCTCGCCGCTGTGGGGGTCGGGCCACCGCGCGATATCGCCGGCCGCATATATCCCCGGCGCGCTGGTCTCCAGATAGGCATCGACCAGGACACCTCGATCGATGGTAAGCCCCGCTCTTTCGGCGAGATCGACCCGCGGGCGCACGCCGATGCCGGAAACGACCAGGTCGGCAGTCAGCGTGCTGCCGCTCGTCAGCAAAACCTCGCTGGCGCCGATGCTCGCAGCGGTATCTTTCAAATGGAAGACGACACCATGTTCATCATGCAGGGCGCGGATGAAGTCGCCCATCTGGGGACCTAGCACCCGTTCCATCGGCCGTTCCTCAGGCGCCACGACATGCACTTCGACACCGCGGGTCCGAAGCGCGGCAGCGACCTCGAGGCCGATGAAGCTGGCGCCCAGCACGACAGCGCGCCGCGCCGCTCTGCGCGATGATCGCGCGACTGTCGGCAAGCGAGCGCAGTGTGTGGACATGAGGTTGGTCGGCACCCGGTATGCTGAGGCGCACCGGTTCGGCGCCGGTCGCTAGCAGCAATTTGTCGAAGGCGACCCGGCCGCCATCGGCGAGCACGACCTCTCTGGCGCGGACATCAATGTCGGCAACCTTCGTTCCGAGGCGTACCTCGATGCCGTTCTTGGCATAAAAGCCTTCCGTGCGCAGTGGGATCCAGTCTTCGGGAGCCTTGCCCGCAAGATAGTCCTTCGAGAGGTTGGGGCGGTCGACCGGCAACGCCTCGTCGTCGCTGATCATGACGATGGCGCCCTGATATTGTTCGCGCCGCAGTCTTTCGGCTGCGGCAAAAGCCGCCGCGCCACCGCCGACGATGACGATTCTTTCCGGCAAGACCTCGGCATTGCTATCGCGCGAGGCTTGCGACGATTTCTTGCGTTTATCGCCAACGAAAATTCTATCGCCGCGCTGCTCGACCGACCAGCACGTGAGCGGCGACAGGGCCGGTGCGCGCAGGGCCTCTCCGGTTCGCAGGTCGAAGCAGGCATGATGCCAGGGGCAACGAACACTGTCGTCGACAACCAGGCCGTCGACCAGCGGTCCGCCATAGTGCGAACAGGTGGCGGCAACGGCAAATATCTCTGCTCTACGACGCACGAGAAGCACGGGCTCGCCGTCTTTGTGACCAACCAGCTTGCCTCCATCGGGAAGGTTGTCGAGTGCTATTCCGAGGGCGAGATCGGGTCCCTTCGGATCTGAGCGGCTATCGGTCATTTTCTCCTCCGTCAAAAGGCAGCTGCCGGTATCGCCTGCTGCGAGGAGGTTGCCCAGGCAGCTCCCTTAAATTCTCGGGCTATTCTGCCCTTTAGGTAAGTGAATATGGCTCGAAGTAAACGTCGCCAAATACATCTGGAGTCGCTTTCGCTGTTTCCAATGATGCCGCGTTCGGAACAGGTGGCCCGCTTGTTTCGCACCTTGACCCAGCGCAAGCTTGAGGACCCCAGGGAGGGCAGCGATTATCTACAAAGCTGTCCAGCGCGACATGGCGGTGGAGTTTTCGGACTCGCCATCAAATCGCTGCGCAGTGGGCGCCGCGCCAGTTCGTCGCGCGAGGGTGCAGCGAATTTCCTCGGATTGTGCTTGTCGAGCTTAAAATGAGGTTGTCTGGATAGAACGCAACCGCCTCGGGCAACGCTCTCCTTGTGACAGTCTAGGGGCGTCCAATACGATGCAAGTCACTGCGCTGCAGCGTTGTGGTGCAAAAGCGCGGAGCCTTCCATAATGAGATATCTACAGGAAAAACTGACATCCAAACGAAACCACGGCAATGGCCAATGGCATCGTTAGCATGGCGATGCTTTGCCAGTCGGTTTGATGTCCATAGTCTCGCGCTTCCGAGTTCATTCCAGCTACCCCCTCATGGAAGCAGCCTACCCGACTTAGTGGCCGTGTCGTCTCAAAATAAGTTTCTGGTTGTAATATTCGCGGCAGATCGAGACCGCGTTCGGCGCTCAGCCTAAACCTTTCTGACATCTTGCAATTTGAGGCTTTCAATGACGGGCTTCCGGTCCCTCAAAGGTATTGCCGCGTGCATCGCCGATGCAGATCGGCGTCGAGACACCATATGCGTCTCAGCTAGGGAGAGGCTAGTCATTGAGAGGCACCGTAGCGTTCTGCCTGGGATTGGAGCTCGACAGGGTTAACCCGTGTGCCCACTGCCGACACGTTTCTTGGTGTTATTCGCAGCGCGCGCAAGGCGTTCAGGATGACCGCAACATCGATTGCCTCCTGAAGGAGCGCGCCCTGGACTGGCGCGAGGTAGCCAAGGGCTGCGGCAACCATTCCGGCCATGGAAAGACCGATGCCCGCGAAGACGCTTTCGAGCGCGATCCCGCGTGATCGCTTAGCCACTTCTAGCCCCGAAACGAGCCGACCGAGGTCGTCAACCAGCAGAACAACGCTAGCAGCCTCGGCGGAGGCGGCCGCCCCCCGTGCTCCCATTGCTACGCCGATATCGGCGGCCGCCAATGCGGGAGCGTCGTTGACGCCGTCGCCCACCATCATCACCGGCCCGTTCTTGCGTTCGGTCAGCACCAGAAGAACTTTCTGGTCGGGCGTCAGGTCGGCGCGGACGGCATCAAGCCCGAGCCCTTCAGTAACGGCCTCGGCGACGGCGTGACGGTCGCCTGTGGCAAGCACAATCCGTCTAATGCCACTGCGGCGGATGCCGGAAAGGAAGCCTGCCGTTTCCCGGCGCAACGGGTCGGACAGGACCAGATTTCCCGCGAGCTGGCCGTCCACCGCGACCGCGACCAGCACAGAGCCCGCTTCGGATTCCTGATCCGGAGCCCGCGATCTGCCAATCTTGCTGATCACGAAATCTGTCCCGCCCACGACGACGGATCGGCCGTCCACCTGAGCCGCGACCCCGTCTCCTGGAACTTCCTCGATATGCGTCGGTATTGGCAGGGGCATGCCCTGCGCGCGTGCCGAGGCAACGATCGCCTGTGCCATGGGGTGCTTCGATGCCTGATCGGCTGCCGCAGCCAAGCGAAGCACTTCACCCGGCTGCAAGTCGGCATAAGTGTCGACCGACACAATCTGCGGACGGCCGTCCGTCAGTGTGCCGGTCTTGTCGAGGATCAATGTTTGGGCCTGCGTGAGCGCCTCGAGGGCCCTCGCGCCCTTGATCAGCACGCCAAAGTGCGTTGCCCTCGATAGGCCCGCGACCAGCGCGACCGGCACCGCAAGGATCAAAGGGCAGGGTGTGGCTACGACCAGCACGGCTACGGCCCGGATTGGGTCATCGGTCATCCACCACGCGGCAGCGGCAAGCGTGACCGTAACGACGAGGAACAGGATCGAATAGCGATCTGCCAGTCGAGACATCGGCGCCTTCGACCGCTGCGCCTCCTCGACCAGACGGACGATTCCTGCATAGGTGCTCTCCGCAGCGCGGCGGCTTGCGCGCAGATCGAAGGCATCACCCACATTGGTCGAGCCGCTCATCGCCTCTTGCCCGTGCATCAGTCTCACAGGCATCGATTCACCTGTCATGGCTGACTGGTCGACGACCGCGCGCGCGCTCTCGACAGTTCCGTCGACAGGCGCGACGTCCCCTTGCCGAATGAGGAGAAGGTCGCCGGGCGCGATTTGGTTGAGCAACACCTCTTCCAACGCGCCGTCGCGGTATCGGGCGGCGGTGCGTGGAATGCGTGAGAGGAGGTCTTGCATGTTACGGCGGGCACGGCCTTCGGCAAAGCTCTCGAGGAATGTGCCTCCAGTGTACATCAGCGCGACGACGGCCGCGGCGAGCGTCTCACCGAAGACAAGCGCGGCCGACATGGACAGAGCCGCCACGATGTCGAGGCCGACCTCGCCTCTCCAGAGGCTTCGGACAATCTCGATGATTAGGACGGCAAGGACAGGAACGACCCCCGCGACCCAGACCATCTCGGCGAGATCAACATTTCCGGCAAGCCTCAGGCTGGCCCCAACCGTAAGGCCGGTAAGGGCAACAGCCAGAATGGCAATCTTGAACCTGTCCCTGCCTTGCCCGCTCATCTCGCCTTCGGTTCACTGGTTTATGTTACCCCGGCTCAGGGCGCCCGGAATTGTGCCCGAGCGTTTGTCGCAGTTCTCATCGCCGTTGATGAGGAGTGCGTCCAGGCCGACTTTAGGGGGCATTGAGGCGCCCTCCAAGTGTTCTTGACCACCAGCACACTCACTCGTCCAAGCATCATCCAGCCTGCTGTCACCACGGTCATGCCGACGAGGCATTCAGCGGCCGCGACGCGCCGAGGAGGCCATCTGTATGCGAGAGCCCCCAGATCGACAGTCGCCGGAGGTCACATAGCGGCTTCGACGTGCAGCCAAATGACACGCGGATGTAACCGAACTACAGAGGCTTCAAGCACATGTCGATCGCGGGTCGGGAGCAGCCGAAATCGAAGCCCTCCTGAAAATGCCGAGGCCGCGGCTATTGTCGCGGCCTGGCTGTAGAACAGAGAAGCGCAAGGCTCGACGGGGTTCTGAGGGGCCCTGAGTTAACCCTGCTCACAGAGGGACTGCGAACAAGTTTCAGAATAACCTATTGGGGCGAAGGGCAGGATGCCTCCGTTTGAGGGGGAGGGCTAGTCATTCGGTGGGAGGCGCAAAGGATGAGGCCCGCAGGGGTGTGCACGGACCTCGGAACACTATCACAGGAAGTGGCCGCATTTTCTGGCCGGGGTCATAAAAGCACAGCCGACCATCGATCGCACGTACGCCAATGTTGGTAACTGGCGCTACAGCTGGTAGGAACTGTTTCGAGAGTTCTGAGAGGCGTAGGCGTTGCGGCCGAGTTCACCCCTTGGGTGTCTCCCGATCAGGCAAGATCTTCGTCTGACAAGACTAGAAAGTGGTTTCCTGCACCAACCACCAGACAGGAAGAAATGCCAACGCGATCGCTGCCAGCCAGACCGAGGCGAACTTGATCAGGTACTGCCGTCTCGCTTTGGCTTCGTTCCACTCGTAGTACATCGCCAACTCCCAACTTTAGCCTGTTGTTACTGGAGCATTGCTTTAACGGCGAGTCGAGTGCGGAACTGCAACACTCGTGATCTCGCTTGGGGGGCGGTTTCCAAAATCGGGTCCGTGAACCCTATTCCTGACGCCGCGAGGTGGTTCGTCGCGCCTGGCGGCTACGGAATTTGCAGCAGTGGCGAACATCGCCCAGATGTCGTCTGAGAAGTCTCAATTTAGGCGCCAATCGCAGCGCCGCTCGCGCCTGGCAACTCGTAGCCATAGACGGACGAAAGGAATGCAGGCTTGTCTTTCCCAGTCACAGGCGGCAAAGGACGCATCGCATTCGAATTTTGTCCGAACGTTGCGAAATGACTCCCATCGGCGGGGCGGTGCCAAAATCAGTTGGGTACGATGTCCCATTTTTCGTCAGGGTTGAAGCGCGTCATTTTCGCGACCGCCGCGGCGGTGTTGGTGCCGAGATCGCGTTCGTAGACGACGCCCTTCTCGCTCACCAGGAACGTCTTCACTCCCGTCTCACCGTATTTGACGGGCCATCCGACGAGCGCGAACCCGACGATCATGTTGCCGTTGATTATGTAGCTGTAGTCGCCACCGGCTATGTTGGCGCCCTGGCCCTTCAGGATCCGAAAACGGTAGCCGAAATAGCCGTCCCCGGCCTTCGCACGCTCGAGAGCGGCCTGTTCGACGAAGGCTCCGGCGGGACTGTCTTGATCTCCCTGGTTGGGGGGCCAGTAAAGGCCGTCTGTCTTGCCAGGGCTACTTATAAGGTTCTGTGCATATTCGAGAACGCCGTCGCCGTCGTGATCGG